>CAMWXF010000194.1 GCA_947178115.1 uncultured Lachnospiraceae bacterium | reverse complement strand
TCTTCTTTGTTTACGATTTTTACAATTGCTTCTTTAATCATGTTTATGTCCTCCTGCTTCTTTGTTTATTATAATTAGAAAAGTGCTACATTTTTTTGAGTTTGCTCGTTTTTTTGCAGTATTTATTCGCCGCATAAATTAGTGTAATCGCCTTGTATAAAGTTTCTCAACATAGTTTTGCCGTCCGGAGTCATAATGGATTCCGGGTGAAACTGTACTCCGAAAATGGGGCATTCCCTGTGCTGAATGGCCATTACTTCTCCGTCCGTGGTGACTGCGGTAATTTCTAATTCCTCCGGAATGGTATCTGCGTCTGCGGCCAGAGAGTGATAGCGGGCAACCGGAGCGGTTTCCTGACAGCCCTTAAATAATGGACAGTCCATGTTAAACTTGACATCTGACTGCTTTCCGTGCATCAGTTCCTTAGCGTAAGTGACGGTCGCGCCAAATGCCGCGCAGATCGCCTGATGTCCGAGACAGACACCCAGCAGCGGAATTTCTTTGCCGAGCGTTCTTGCGGCTTCTACGATGATACCGGCATTTTCCGGTCTTCCCGGACCGGGAGAAAGGATGATGCAGGCGGGTTTTAATTCACGAATTTCTGCTATTGTCATTTCATCATTGCGGATGACCCTGATGTCGGGATCGATCTCGCCGATGAGCTGATAGAGGTTATAGGAAAAACTGTCGTAGTTATCTATAAGCAGAATCATTGATCCACCTCCTCTGCGAGCGTCAGGGCATTAATCACCGCTTTCGCCTTATTGATGCATTCCTCGAATTCCTTTTCGGGAACGGAGTCTGCGACGATGCCGGCGCCGCTTCTGACGAATACTTTGCCGTTCTTCTTGTAAGCGATGCGGATGGCGATGCAGGTGTCCATGTTGCCTGTAAAATCGATGTAGCCGATGGCACCGCCGTAGATGCCGCGCTTGTTATTCTCCAGTTCGCCGATCAGCTGACAGGCCCTGATCTTCGGGGCACCGGAGAGCGTTCCGGCAGGAAGAACTGCTTCAATGGCGTCCAGCGCGTCGAAGTCCTTTTGAATCTCACCCCGCACCGTGGAACCGATGTGCATGACGTGGGAGTAGCGCTCGATGGAATGCAGTTTCTCAACTTGTACGGTGCCGAATTTACTGATTTTGCCGAGGTCGTTTCGTCCCAGATCGACCAGCATGTTGTGCTCCGCCAGCTCTTTTTCGTCGGCCAGCAGTTCTTTTTCCAGCGCCGTGTCCTCCGATTCGGTTTTCCCGCGGGGTCTTGTTCCGGCCAGCGGAAATGTATGCAGTACGCCGTTTTCCAGCTTAACGAGAGTTTCCGGGGAGGCGCCGGCTACCTCCACATCCGTTCCTGAGAAATAGAACATATAGGGTGAAGGATTGATGGTGCGCAGAATCCGGTATGTGCCTAGCAGACTGCCCTCAAAGGGTGCGCTTAGGCGATTGGAGAGCACGATCTGGAAGATGTCTCCCTCACGGATATGGTGTTTTGCTTTTTCCACCATATCGCAGTAATGCTCTTTGTCAAACAGCGGGGTGACGTCTCCCAGAAGCCGCCCGGCGGGTTCACTTTTCTTTTCACCTGTGCGCAGCAGATCGCAGAGCTGTTTTAATTCCATGACCGCTTTATTATATCCGACTTCGATATCCTCTAAGGGCATATTGACAATGAGGATAATCTTCTGGCGGAAATTGTCGAAGGCAATGACCTTGTCGAAGAGCATCAAATCAACATCTTTAAATGCCTCGGTGTCCTGTACGGGAATTTTGACCGACGGCTCCCGATACCCCTGATAATCGTATGCAAAATATCCGACCAGTCCGCCTGTAAAAGAGGGAAGGTAATCAAAGCGCGGACTCTTGTAATCAGTGAGTATCTGGCGCAGGAATGCCGATGGGTTATCGGTTTGAATCTTAATATTTCCTGCTTTCAATTCACCGTCGATACAGGTGATCTCCAGTTTGGGATCATATCCTAAGAAAGTATATCTGCCCCATTTCTCTTTCTCGGCAACCGATTCCAGCATGTAGCAGTGGGTGGATATATTCTTCAGTATTTTCATTGCTTCGATCGGTGTGCAGATATCAGACAGAATCTCGCAGCTGACGGGTACTACCTTGTAGTCTCCCGTGGCGGCGATCTGCTTGACGGTGTTTAGGTCTGGTGAAAATTTCATAATGGTTACCTCCAGTGAGTGTAGAGTGGGCGTGCATAAGCAGACTCGGAATGCCTTGCATTCCTCGTTCGCGTTGCTCGTCATAAGCCTCAGGTGACATGCGCTCATGCAAGCATGGCGCCTGCCGCCTAAGACTTCTGACTCTGCTTATGCGCGCAAAAAAGTCCTTGACAGAATTTTATTCTGTCAAGGACGAATAATTTCTATCCGCGGTGCCACCTTGATTCACGGTAATGTCCGTGCACTTAGCAGGATACCTGTATATCCCCGGCAACTGACGTATGCCTTCACGTTGCAGAATACTTTGCGAAAAACGCATTTGACTGCACCCTCGGCGGTCCATTTGACAACTTGTTTCTTACCCGATTCTCAGCCTCACGGGTTCTCTGTATAGGCATGATTGCCGTTATCTCCGCTTCAACGGTTTACCATATTAAACTGATGATATGTTACCACGTTCAGATTTGCCTGTCAATATTGCGGATAAAATTTTTTTACTGAACTGAAATTTCTGCCCCGACTTGTGTCGCCGAAATTTCTGCAGGCAGAGTGATTGCTATATCATATGCGTTGTGCTATAACAGGTGTGAAGGAAGTCGCATTCAAAACACGTGAAAAAGGAAAATACAAATGATACTTCATAACTTAATAATGAGAAAGCATAAGATATGGGTCTGCACGCTTCTGCTGTTTACTGCCGGAGCGATCGTGGCATGCGGAAAAGAACCAAATCAGAAGATAGAAAGTGTGGAATCAGCACAGGCAGAACATGAAGAGGCGGAGTCGCCGCAGCCGGCTTCGGATGATTTCGTGGAAGAACAGGTCATCGGTGATATCGAAACGAATGCCGATGATAAGGAAGAACTGACGGATGGAGAAGCGGTTATAACAGAGAATTCGCAAACGGACGAGATCAAGAATCGATTCGGTGACAACTGTATCAGTGAGCAGACATTTGAGGTGGAACTTAGCGAGTACAGCGGCAAGGTGTGGTTTGTTCCTTATGCGCCTGCGGAGGAGGGGCAGGAGCTTAATATACAGATCGTTCAGGACGGGGACATTTTGACCCAGCTCTATCCTTATGTTCCTGAGAATTTGGATGGGCAACTGTTTACCAGCCTCGATGCGGTGTCATTTTTTGATATAAATTATGATGGCAATACCGATATTGTCTTGATCGAAACATATGGAAATACCAGCTTTGCTGCGGTTTATTATGGATTTGATGCCAATGCGGATGAGAATGAACGGAATTTTTATGCGGAACAGTCTCTGTCTGAAGCCATATCGAGCAAGGTGAATCCGTTGACGATCGGAGAGTTGCGTGATCGTTTAGGCAAAAAGAGAAACGGTGAATTTGCCGGTTATAAGGAGGCATACACGGCGGTTCTTAAGTTGTGGGAACTGGAATACGATTCGAAGCTGAGTTGTGATTTGATCTATATTGACGGTGGCGACATTCCGGAACTGGTAATTGGACATACCGGATATTGGGTCAGCCTGTATACCTATTATGACGGAGCAGTTTATGTGCTCATGGATCAGTGGGCGTATGGCGCGATGGGAAATGCGGGATACGAATATATTCCGAAGGAAAACAGGATGAGAAATTATAACAGTGACTATGCAGGCGCGATTCTTTACACGACCTATATGTCGGTGACGGCTGCCGATCAGTACTTAGTAGATGTGGTCACGCAGATTGTGACTTACAATTTTGATGATGTCAATGAGAACGGAATACCCGATGAAGAAGAGCAGGATTCCATCGGATATTACGGCGTAACCTATGTTGATGGCGTGGAAATTACGGAGGAGCAGTATGTCAATTATGATGCGGGCGAGTACGAACCCATTGTCGGAACCAAGAGTATAGAAGAACTGATGAAAAAGCTTGCGGAATAGGCCGGGTAAATATCCGGATAAAGAAATGAATCAGAATCCCCTCAAAGAGCAGCAACTCTCTGAGGGGCGTTTTTTGCAAGCGGGATGCTTAAATATTCACAACCACCATCTCGGCATTCGGTGTCAGCACCGTATCGTTTCCGACAACTTCCATGGCGGCGCCGTCAGTGGACGATGCCTGTACATTGATGAGCCTTACGGTATACGGTTTCTTACCGATGTTTTCCGCCGCAATCGTAATCTGCGCACCGTCTTTTATAACAGACACGTTTAATTCCGCATTCTGTGCCATGTCGTATACGGTCGTTTCTGATTTCTGACCCTCTGTCAATGCGTATACGCGCAGTTCTGCACCGTCGGCGTAATCATAATCCGGCTTATCATCGCAGGCACCGATCGCAATGATGGAATTGGGGCGAACCATCAGGGGCAGATGCAGATAATCATATTTCTTCTCAACCCATACACCGCCGTCAACGGTCTCTCCTGTAAAGAAGTCCGTCCACGTGCCCTTCGGCAGATAGAAGG
>CAMWXF010000193.1 GCA_947178115.1 uncultured Lachnospiraceae bacterium | reverse complement strand
GGAATGCATACATCGAACATTTGAGAAATAAGTGTGGTATGGATAAACTTTTGGATGTATATCAGAACGCGTATAACCGATATGCGGAGGCAGAAAGCGCTGAGTGATATCATGAATGATCTGAGCTAATTAAACTTTAGTATCGGGGTAGAGAATATGGTATCTACCCCGATATTGTGTTATTATGGAAGAAAAAAGACAGGCTGATATATAGTAATTTTATATGGAGGTATAGCAATGATAAGCCAGACTTTGCGTGATGCAAGAAGATATGAAGAAACGATGGAGAGAAAGATTGACAAAGAAGCCAAACCGGACTTCCATTTGGCGACGCGCGTAGGATGGATGAATGATCCTAACGGTTTCTCTTATTATAAGGATGAATATCATATGTTCTATCAGTATCATCCCTATGATTCTCATTGGGGACCGATGCATTGGGGACATGCGGTCAGTACGGATCTGCTGCATTGGAGATATCTTCCGGCGGCGATGGCACCGGATATGGATTATGACAGGGACGGCTGTTTCTCCGGAAGTGCGATGGTGATGCCGGACGGAAGGCATCTGCTGATGTATACAGGCGTTGTCAAGGAAACGCAGGCGGATGGCAATATGCGGGAGATTCAGACACAGTGCGTTGCGATAGGTGACGGCATAGATTATGATAAATATACGGGGAATCCGGTGCTTACGGAGAAAGACTTACCGGAAGGCGGGAGCAGGTTTGATTTCCGCGACCCGAAGATATGGCAGAAGTCTGACGGATCGTATCGATGTGCTGTAGGAAACTGTACGGAGGAAGGGGACGGAAGAATCCTTCTGTACAGCAGTACCGATTGTATTCATTGGAACTATGAGAAAATACTGGCGGCTAACAGCAAACGCTTCGGTAAGATGTGGGAGTGTCCGGATTTCTTTATGCTGGATGGCAAGGGTGTGCTGATTACGAGTCCGCAGGATATGTTTCCGCAGGGATTTGAATATCATAACGGTAACGGTACGCTCTGCCTCATCGGTTCCTATGATGAACAGACCGATACTTTTACAGAAGAGCATGATCAGGCGATCGATTACGGCATTGATTTCTATGCGCCGCAGACGATCCTTACACCGGACGGGAGAAGGATCATGATCGGATGGATGCAGAACTGGGATACCTGTAATCTTCATGTGCCTGATCAGCCGTGGCTTGGACAGATGAGCCTGCCCAGAGAGCTTTTCATACACAACGGTCGTCTGTATCAAAAACCGATACGGGAACTGGAAGAGCTGCGTGGAGAGGAAGTGCGGTACGAAAATGTCACTTTTACGGATGTGATCAAACTTGCAGGTGTAGAAGGGCGTAAAGTCGATATGGAAGTAACAGTTCGGCCGGCGGACGCAGCGAATGTCTATCAGAGATTTGCAGTCAGATTTGCGCAGGATGATACATATCGGACTTCAATTAGTTTCAGGCCGCATGAGTCGGTCGTTAAAGTGGACAGGAAATTTTCCGGTTCCAGAAGGGCAATCATTCATCAGCGGCGGTGTCTTGTGAAGCACAAGGACGGAAATATTAAGATGAGACTTATTCTGGATAAGTTCAGTGTTGAGGTCTTCGTAAACGATGGCGAGTATGTGCTGACTGCGACTATGTATACAGATCTTGCGGCGAACGGAATTTCTTTCTTCGCCAATGGTGAAGTGACCATGGATGTAGTGAAATATGAATTGAGGTAACTGGTGCATCTTCGTAACTGTGAAGAACAGGATTCTGAACAGTTACGAATTGAGATAGTGTGAAGGAATACCGGGCTGAAAGGAGACAGCGGACATGAAAAAGTATGACGTGGTTGCATTAGGTGAATTGTTGATTGATTTTACGGAAAACGGAACAAGCGGGCAGGGGAATCCGATCTATGAGGCGAATCCCGGCGGGGCGCCTTGTAACGTGTTATCCATGCTGACGAAATTGGGACATAAAACTGCTTTTATCGGCAAAGTGGGACAGGATATTTTCGGAAACCGCCTTAAGAAGACATTGGATGAAGTGGGAATAGACACATCTAATCTGGTGATGGATGAGGAAGTAAAGACTACGCTTGCATTCGTAGAAACTTTTCCGGACGGGGACAGAGATTTCTCGTTCTACAGAAATCCCGGTGCAGATATGATGTTACACGAGGATGAGGTGCAGATGGAGCTGGTGAAAGATACAAACATCTTTCATTTCGGTACGCTGTCCATGACTCATGAAGAAGTGAGAAATGCCACGAAGAAGGCGATTACGGCGGCCAAAGAGGCGGGTGCGGTGATTTCCTTTGACCCTAACTTGAGGGAGCCTTTGTGGAAATCTCTGGACGATGCGAAAGAGCAGGTTGCCTACGGGCTTTCCCAGTGTGATGTGCTCAAAATTTCTGACAATGAGATACAGTGGTTTACGGGAGAAGAGGATTATGATGCCGGAATTGCGAAACTGCGGCAGCAGTATGACATTCCGCTGATTATGCTGTCTATGGGTAAAGACGGAAGCCGCGCTTATTACAAGGATCTGCGCGTGGAAGTAAAACCGTTTTTGCAGGAGAATACGATCGAGACTACGGGAGCCGGAGATACTTTCGGCGGATGTTGTCTGCATTATGTGTTGAAGAATGGTTTACATAATTTGAATGAAGATAATCTGACGGAAATGCTTACGTTTGCCAATGCGGCGGCTTCCATCATCACGACTCGCAAAGGAGCACTTCGTGTGATGCCGGAGGAAGCGGAAGTGCGGAAACTGATTGAGGAGTTTGGTGGTAGACAGTAGGCTATCAGCGTATAAAGGTATCAGGTTTATGTGCATTATGCCAGATCAGAAGTGTTTATATATTGTTCTGGCATGGTGCACTTTTTTGTATCTATTTTTTATAAAAATAATTGACAGCAAATCCTACATTATATACAATAAATTCATCAGAAAAATTCTAAATAATGTGCGTTTCGTACATCCGGACAGTTTCTGTCAGATTTTTCAAACATTAACAGAATAGGGCAGGAACGAGAAAATGCGGATGTAATAGTAAACTGCTGGAGCAGTGTTCTGTTTTGAACGAGTATGCTCAGTTTGTGGATGTTTCCAGACAGTATATAGCGGACGGTTTAAATGCGCAGGAGGCATTTAATGAGGCAATAGACTATTGTATGAACCACGGCATTTTGCACGAGGTATTCAAAAATTATCGGGCGGAGGTGTTGGGAATGTTATTGGAAGAGTTTGATGTGGATAAGTATGAAAGAACGATCAGAATGGAAGGAAGAATGGAAGGAAGAAAGAATAGAAGGAATAGAACAACTATCCGGTTTGACAACTATTCTGCTGGAACAGAATCGGATGCAGGATTTGAAGCGTGCGATGAAAGATAAGAAATACAGGGAACGGCTGTTTAGAGAATTCGGGTTATAAATTAACAACATTTTTGAAACGAGTATTATGTGATATTTTAATAGTAATCCACTTGGGAAATATAGAAAAGCATATGGAGAAAAGATGGAACAAAAAATCATTTTTCTGGATATTGACGGAACATTGACAGAGCCGGGTAAAAATGTAGTGCCTAAGTCCGCGCTATGGGCAATTGCACAGGCGAGAAAGCAGGGACACTATGTGTTCCTGTGTACAGGGCGGAGTTTCGGTATGATATTGCCGTTTTTGAAATATGACTTTGACGGAATAATAGCCAGTGCAGGAGGGTATATTGAGTGCCGCAAAGAAGTAATCTATGATTGCCCGATGACGGAAAAGCAGAGACGGACGGCAATGGATTTATTTAAAGAAAACGGGATTTTTCAGACATTGGAGTGTATGGATGGCTGCTATACGGATGAAGGGTTTAAAGATTTCCTGCGCAGCCATGCAGGCGAAGGGAATAATAGTGAATTGCTGCGCTGGCAGGAGCAGATTGAAAAATCGTTAAATGTCTTTCCGATGGAAAAATATCGTGAACAGCCGGTATATAAGATTATTATGGTAGGCACATCGTGGGAACAGTTTGTGCAGCCAAAGAAGATTTTGTCATCTGACTTTGTATTCAGTATACCGGGTGAAGATCCAAATGGTTTCATCAACGGTGAAATCATTAACAGGAAGTTTAATAAGGGAAAGGCAGTGCGGAAAGTTTGTGAGCGATTAAATATTCCGCTATGCCGGTCAATAGCCGTCGGGGACAGTATAAATGATAAAGAAATGCTTGAGACCGCGGGCTTAAGCATTTGTATGCGAAATGGAAGCGAAGAATTGAAGAAAATAGCAGACGATATATGCCCGTCGGTCCAGGAAGACGGCATATTGCATGCTTTTTCGAAGTATTGTTTGACAGGAAAGCAATAGGATTGGTAGAAAGTAGAATACCTATTTTGGTCTCTATTTTTCTATATAAAATCAAGAAATAATCGATAAAGCATATTAAAAAGTATTGACAATCGTCTAAATGAATTGTATGATAATCCTATCAAAAATCTTTTGTGAAAATCTGTAGCCTTGTCATGATAGATTAGTCAGACAGGTATCTTTGGCAAATCGCCAACATTTTCACAAGCAATTAATGTTGGCAGAGCCGGGATATCTGATTTGTGGCTGTATGAGCGATGTAACAG
>CAMWXF010000192.1 GCA_947178115.1 uncultured Lachnospiraceae bacterium | reverse complement strand
AACACCGATGATCGGTTAGGGAAGGAGAGAAGATTCTATGAATACAGCATATAATGATAAATCACATCTTTATGGACGCATCTGGATATTGACGGCGCTTTTCATGCTGCTTTCGGTGCCCGTCATCATCTGTCTGCACTATGATGCCTGGCCGGAGGGAAGAGCGGTCCTCAAGGGACTTCTGGGTGTGGCTCCTATCTTCTGGACAGTTGCCGTGATCGAAGTGTTTACCTACGGACCGATGCTCGGAACCGGCGGTTCCTATCTGGCGTTCGTCACCGGAAATATCACGAACATTAAGGCTCCGGCAGCTCTGAACGCCATGGAAAATGCACAGGTGAAGCCCGGTTCGGAAGAAGGGGAAGTGATCTCCACACTGGCCATTGCAACCAGTTCCATCGTAACCACATTGGTCATTGCAATGGGGGTACTGCTGTTATCAGCTCTTACGCCGGTGCTCAATTCGCCTGTCTTAAAGCCGGCTTTTGACAATATCCTTCCGGCGCTGTTCGGCGGATTGGCAGTGGTCTATATCAGCAAGAACTGGAAACTTTCTTTGACACCGCTTATTTTTATGATCGCGCTGTTCCTGATGGTTCCGTCACTGGCGGGCTCCGTAGGGGTTCTGGTGCCGGTAGGTGCGCTGATTTCCCTTGCGGCGGCGCGGATCATGTATAAGAAGAACTGGATTTAATTTTAAGATAACGAATATTATTGAAATGGACGAGTGTGTCGCTATGGAGAGAACAATATTCGTGCAAAGGAGAAGAAAATGGCAGGACTTACGATCTTATTAGTTATCTTAGCGGTCATCGTTGTATTTGTGGTGGTGATTTTAATTCGGACAATGCTTTTTAAGCCCTATCCGGAGCCGGAAATGGTGGAGGAGAAAGTAAATCTGAATGAGGACAAGATTATAAAGGATATGTCCGATATGATTAAGTGCAGGACTATTTCTTATCATGATAAATCTCTGATCGACCGGAAAGAATTTGATAAATTTCAAACGCTTTTGCAGGAACGTTTTCCGAATGTCCATAAGGCATTTCGTTTAGAGAAAATCGGCGACACCGGTCTGCTCTATCACATGCAGGGAAAGAAAAGCGATGCGCCCGGAGTGTTGATGGCCCATTATGATGTGGTTCCGGTGGAGGAGAAGGACTGGGACAAACCGGCTTTTGACGGTCTTGTGGAAGGCGGATACATATGGGGAAGAGGGACGTTAGACACCAAGGGAACACTGTGCGGTGTGATGGAGGCGATGGAGCAGCTTCTGACGGAAGGCTTCACCCCGGAGCAGGATCTGTACCTGTCATTCTCGGGAGACGAGGAAGTGGAGGGCAGGAGCTGCCCGGCGATCGTCTCTTATCTGGAACAGAAGGGGATCAAGCCTGCTTTTGTACTGGATGAAGGCGGTGCGGTTGTTGAAAAAGTGTTCCCTGGAGTGGCAAAGCCTTGTGCCGTGGTCGGTATCGGTGAAAAGGTGGGTATGAATGTCGAGCTCATCATGAAAAGCGAGGGCGGACACGCGTCCACGCCGCCGCCGCATACCATACTCGGACAGCTCTCCGAGGCGGTGGTGAAGATTGAGAAGCATCCTTTCAAGGCGCAGTTTACGAAGCCGGTAAAGGAGATGTTTGATACGCTCGGAAGATATTCGGGTTTCGGAATGCGTATGATATTTGCTAATCTGTGGTGTTTTTTGCCTGTGTTAAATGCCTTTTGTAAAAAAGCAGGAGGCGAGTTGAATGCCATGATGCGGACCACCTGTGCGGTGACGAAGATGGAAGGCAGTAAAGCTTTCAATGTACTTCCGCCCGCAGCGTCTGTAGGCATGAATCTCAGACTTCTGGGTGATGATACGCCGGAAAGCGCAGTGGAATATCTGAAAAAAGTGATCGGCAACGATAAGATTGAGGTCAATATCCAGCATGCCATGGAAGCTTCCGGATATTCAGATACGCAATGTGAGGAATGGCAGACTCTTAAGAAAGTGATCCACACTACATGGCCTGACGCTATCGTATCCCCGTATCTGATGATGGCATGTTCCGATTCCAGACATTACAGCCGGATCACTGACCGGATCTATAAGTTCTCGGCGATGGCGCTGTCTAAGGAAGAGCGGGGCATGATCCATGGCAATAACGAAAGAGTTCCCGTAGAGACTATGTTTAAGACGGTGGCTTTTTATATCAGGCTGATCAGGGAGTTATAGAGAAATAGTACGAAAGGCAAGGTAGCATTTTGCAGATTCTGAAAAGCAATAAAGCACAATATGAATATGATATCCATGCGCTGGTGAAGGCGTTCTATCCTGCGTGGGAGCTAAAAGTCTTGACGCCGGAATCGGTGGTGAAGGACAGAAGAATACGGGAAACCGCTCCGGTGATGGAACTGGAGTTTGGAGAGACGGAAGTAAAATTTACTATAGCTTCACATATATATACATGGTATTGTACAGAGCCAGCGGATACGGCCGATTATAAGAATGAATTTAAAAGATTTCTATACAATGCACTTCAGGAAGAAACCGGCATATCACTGCCATGGGGGAATCTGACGGGCATCCGTCCTACGAAGATCGCCATGACGTTGCTGGATGGCGGCAGCAGTGAACAGGATGTGGCGGCATTTCTCCGGGAAAAACATTTTGTCAGCGAGGAAAAGATCGCATTAGGGATAGAGATTGCGGAGAGAGAGAGAGAAATCCTAAGCAGGATTCATTACGAAAACGGTTATAGCCTTTATATAGGTATTCCTTTTTGTCCGACGACCTGTCTGTACTGTTCATTTACCTCCTATCCGATCAGTGTGTGGAAGGAGAGAGTGTCGGATTATCTGACGGCGCTCGAACAGGAGATGGAGGCGGTAGCGCAGATACAGCAGGGAAAGATTCTGGACACCGTTTACATCGGCGGCGGTACACCCACAGCGTTGTCTGCAGATGAATTGGACAGACTGATTACAAGATTAAAAAGCACTTTTGATTTTAGCACCGTACAGGAATTTACGGTGGAGGCAGGGCGCGCGGACAGTATCACAGAAGATAAATTAAGAGTGCTCCGCCGACATGGCGTCACGAGGATATCCGTGAATCCGCAGACTATGAAACAGGAGACACTGAAGCTGATCGGCAGACAGCATACGGTAGAGCAGGTGATAGAAGCTTTCCGGCTGGCGCGTAAGGTCGGGTTTGATAATATCAATATGGATATCATATTGGGACTTCCGGGAGAGACCAAAGAAGACGTGGCGACAACGATAGAAGACATTATTGCTTTGACGCCGGATTCTTTGACGGTGCATTCTCTCGCGGTGAAGCGGGCTTCCGGTCTGTATAAGTGGATCGAGGAGAATGGTGTTACCGCCTACAATAACACGGAGGAGACCATGCGGATCGCGGCAGCAGGCGCACGGTCCATGGGCATGTCGCCTTATTATCTGTACCGGCAGAAAAATATGTCGGGCAATTTTGAGAACGTGGGGTACTCCGTGAAGGATAAGTATGGGATCTACAACATTTTAATTATGGAGGAGCTGCAGACTATTGTTGCGTTGGGAGCGGGTTCGATCACGAAAAGGGTGTATCCCGACGGGAGGATTGAACGTTGTGAGAACGTGAAGGAAGTGGCGCAGTATATTGAGAGAATCGGCGAGATGATTGCGAGGAAGAAACAGCTTCTGGGTGATTGATGAATTCACTTGCACCTTGCAGGCTTGTTTACTATAATTAAACATATAATAGTCGTGCCTGCAAAGGTACTGAACAGATACGAATAATCAGAAAGGGCAAAGTATTATGGAGAAGATACATAAAAGAACGCCTGGCATGGCATCCAGGTTACTTGTGTCTATGCTTGTGGTGGCACTCTTGGTATCAATTGGGAACACCGGAGTTGTTCACGGCGCGGAAAAGCGCACAGTCCGTGTTGGCTTTTTCCCTATGGAAGGTTACAATGAGACCAAAGCGGACGGCAGCCGCACAGGTATGGATGTTGAGTACCTGGGTGCGCTGAGTGATTATGTCAATTGGAATATTGAGTATGTGGATTGCGAAAGCTGGGACGATGCCCTGACTATGCTTTTGAATGAAGAGATAGATCTGGTGGGTTCTGCGCAGTATTCTGCGGAACGTGTGGAGCTGTACCGGTATGCGAACTTACCCAGCGGATATACCTTTGGTGTGATTGCCGTAAATGGCGACAGCACATTTGCATATGAAGACTTTGACGCGATGCGCGATGCCGTCTTTGGTGTTGTGGGCAGTTACATACGAAAAGACGAATTTTACGAATATATGGAAGATCACGGTATTCCGGATCCCGAGGTCCGGGAATACGAAAATACGGCAGCTCTGCATGAAGCATTGAATGCCGGGGAAATCGATGCCCTCGTACATTCCCTGACAGAGGTTCGTGAAGGACAGCGTGTGGTCGGCAGGTTTGCGCCCATGCCTTTTTATTATATTACCTATAAGGGCAATACTGATCTGGCGAGGGAACTCAATCAAGGAATTGCAGATTTGAAGATGAACCGGCCGGGTCTGGAAAATGAACTGATGACAAAGTATTATGACAATAGACTGGATCAGACGATTCTGTTGACAAATAGTGAGAAGCAGTATATTGCGGAAA
>CAMWXF010000191.1 GCA_947178115.1 uncultured Lachnospiraceae bacterium | reverse complement strand
TCAGCATACGATAGCTGTCATCCTTTTTCTCTTTTCTCTCTATCTCATATCCTGCCGCACCCGTCACCATATCCCAACTGAGCGTGACCACCGCGCCAACACCTGCAAGAGCAAAGTGATCAAATACAATCTCCGCCGTCAGCCCCGCCTCCACGGGATCCGAACACCGGTCCGAGCCATCGGGAAATACTGCCCTCACCTTATAATAATAATGCTCTGCATAATCCGCCTGCTCGATGGCGTCCTGATACTGTCTCTCAGAAGCTTCACTAACACCGATCTTTTCATAAGTTCCATTGATCGTTTCGGACCGGTATATTTCATATTCGGAAGCCCCAAATATTTTATTCCATCGCAGATCAACTTTATACGTATCGTTCATATGCTTCGGAGAAGCCGCAGATGCTTTCACCACGATTGCAGCTTCTCCTTCCGCATTATCCGTCAACAGATTGATCCTTAACGATTCGCCGTCCTCATGCATATCGACCCATCTGCCCGACAATGTGCGGGAATAGAAGCTTTCGCCGGCATGGGTCACGTTGTAATTCCTTATATTGTTTTTTTCCTCACTCAGATCCTTATAGATATATCCTCCATCCGAGAAATAAATAACTACAGCTACTTTATCATCCGCATTGCAAATGACCGGTTCCGGAAGATCCACCGTATATATTCCCGCGTAAGAGATCCTGCCTGCAAGCTCCGTCTCCAGCATTGCCGTACCGCTTTCCGGATCTGTTACCACGCCGTCTTTCATTTCCGGATTCTTATAGATCTGAATCGTATAGTCCCGGTTAGTGCTGCCTGTCATGAAGGAGACCGCCCTGACCGCTTCCCGATCCGATGAAAGACCTTTCAAGGAATAGACCTGTGCCATTTTCATTCCATATCGCCAGTTCCATGCCACGGTATTACTGTTAAAATAGTTATTGTCATAGTTGTCGCCCGCCTCGGCTACCGCTACCGATGCGGGATTCCCGGTGCCAAGGGAGACATCTTCGTAAGAAATATAGAAGTAGCCTGCCTCTCCCCAGCTCTCACCCCAGCTGTTCCTGACGATCCATGCACCGTTGTTTTCCGGCTCTTTCTTGAAATTCTCCTTCGGAAAATCATCATCCCACCCTACGATCATGATCGCATGGTTTGTTTGTTCCTCTTTATAGTTATAATAGGCATATGTATCATCGTTACGATAAGTACTCTCGTCCCAATAAGACCAGAATACGCCGCCGTACTGCCGCACCAGCGCCTTAACATTCTGAATGGTTTCCGGATCATTGGCTTTCGTATCCAGGAAAAAACAGTCCCGCATATGATAGGCATTATCCTGCGCGTCCTCCACGCTTAGATCCTCCATTGTTCCCTCATTAGAATACGGATAGTCTGCCTCTGCCGCCGCTCCCTGCCAGTTCATGAGACGCAGGGATGCACGGCTCATGTTGCCGCCCTTGTTAAGATAAGAAAGGTCGCCTGTCAGATCTACCGTATCGCCGGTAGCATTGCCAAGCACATCATTTCCCGTGTGATATGTAAAATATGCCAGATGCCGCTCCGCCAGATCTACCGTATCCTTATCCGCCAGTCCCTGCAGCACTAAGGAAATCTCCATCGTTCCGAGGGTCGCAAAAGCCCAGCAGGTTCCCCATGGGTTCTGGTTCCTGATCGGCGTCAGGATTCCTTCATCTCTGGAATCGTATGCCGCATCATCCGCTGCATAGAAAGACGGGCGGTAAATATCCTGTGAAGCATCATAATGCTCCGGCATCTCCAGCACTTCCATCTCCGGCAGGTTATCAGGCACCAGTTCTCTCTGTGCTGCAAGCTCCTCCTCAGACAGAGATTCTATTGCGCCAGCCGTTTTCTTATCATTCTTTCCGGTGTCCGGCAGTTCATCTTCCTCTTCTGTATTATCCACACCGTCGTCAGATTCTGAGCCTTCTTCCTGGTCAGCCGTGTTTTCTTCGTTTTCGTTATCTTCTCCCTTGTTTCCTGCATCCGGATCAGACTCGTTTCCCTCTCCTGCGTTTCCTGTGTCTGAGCCGGGTTGGGTTCCTTCGCCTGCGTTTCCTGTATCTGAGCCGGATTCACTTCCTTCGCCTGTATTTCCCGTGTCTGAACCTGCTCCGTTTCCTTCACCCGCGGCTTCTGTATCCTGACCGTTTTCGCCTCCTTCGTCTACGTTTCCCGTATCCGAGCCGGGTTCCCTTCCTTCGCCTGCATCTTCCATGCTAGTGGCAGCTTTATACTCTGGATCAGCCTCCACCGTATGAACCGGTGCCGCAGCCAGCTGCATCACCGGAGCATTGGAAAGCAACAAGGCCATTGCAACCAGTCCCGCAAGCTTTCGTTTTCTCTTTATGCGCGATTTGGCATGATTCCCTGTCCGGGTACTCTGCATACGCTCTGTTATCTTCATCTTCATTTCCGCTCCCACACCTGCTCCCTGATCCGGTCTATTCCACGCTGCAATCCAAGGGGCAGTACGATCCCTGCTGCCAGATAGACCATTGCAAACGCCTCTGCTCCTCTTACAAAATAGTAATAATCTATATTAGTGTAAAACTGCTCAAAATCAAAGTCCGCGCAGCCTCCTGTATGCGACGCGACAGCGGCAATCACCATTTTTACCAGCATAAACGCCATCACATGATGCATCATCACCGCATAAGTGTTGCGCCCGAGGTATTCCACGGCGCGGCTTTCTCCCACCACCGGCGTGATCACCCTCGCGACCCGAAGCCAGAAAGCAATTCCTGACACGATCGTCACATATGGAATCACCGGTCCGTTAGCGAAGCCTGTGCACCAGACCGCACTGAATGCAAGCCCGTTACAACACAGATTCAGGAGCACCTGCACTCCCACGACAATGGAAAAGTACGGAAGATTCCCAAGCGTATCATGTTTTTCCAGCTTTTTCAAATAAAACTGTCCCATCTGAAAGCACGGGAACAGCAGAAGTATTCTCCCCGGCGCCTTATAATTACCCCACACATGCCCGCCGATGGCAAGCCATACAACCATAATGCCGGCCAGTAAGCTTCCTGTCAGCATAACCCACTCAATAATATTCCCCTCTTTTTCTTTAGAGAAATCACTCTCCTCAACGGTTCTGCCGGATATTTTCCCGCATAAACGCCATACGCCGCGTATTACGCTTCGCAAAATAATCCTCGCAAGCAGGTTCATCATCTCTACAATAAACAAAACCGGAACAAACCACGCTGCATAATTGTAGATAAACTGATACCCGTGCAGGAAAGGCTCTATGAAAAGTGTCCGGAAGCTGATTCCCTCACCCATGGCCAATCCGGCGGCACGCATCGCCCACGCAATCAATCCATAGACCAGATTCCAAATCAGATAAGGCACAATCAGTCTGCGCAGCTTCTTTTTTACATAATTAAGAGGTTTCTCCTCCTCCGAATCTTTATAAAAATAGCCGGAAATAAACATGAAAAGCGGTACATGAAAAGAATAGTACGGGAACAGCTCCCCCACCGTCAGAATATGATACCCGCAATGCCCTGCCACCACCATAATGATCGTCAGCCCCGACAGGATGCAAAACGTCAAATTGTATTGGTCTTTCTGTGTATGTAATGTCTGCGTCATACTTCTACCTGCTTGTTTTTCTTTTGCGGCTATTATATCATATTTTTATAAATCATGTTATGATTATAGTAATGAAAGAAAACTACAACTGATGTATGCCATAATATTACAGGAAACGTAAGATGAAAAAAACGCAAAGAAACTCCCGAAAGCTCATTTACTGTACAACTGCCGTGGCGGCGCTTCTTCTCGCCGTGCTTTGTTTCAGACTCTATCGGCATCACCGGACGCCCAATCTGATCACAGAATACATCCGTGCGTCCGAACTCGTCTCCGAAGCTGACACCGGTAATATTTCCGACATATCGGCAACAGTCGATGTGGCCAGCACAAATGACACGTTTGTCACTTCTGCCGCAAGTATCAAAATCAATCCCTACTCCGACTTAAGTGTCCCTACCTATATTACAAAGGTGAACGACACCTATTTTCTGGTGGACTGCTATCATAATCAGGTAATCTATAACGATAATCTTACTTCGCCGCTCTCACAGTGGAAAGTTATGACGGATCAGATCGACAAAGGTCACACTCTTGCAAGTGATGGCTCTGTATATCTGATTGACGATACGGAGCGGCACCGCATTCTTATTTTTGAGAAAAAAGGCGGTGCTTACGTGCACACGCAGACTTTTGAAGAGATCGGCAACAGACCCCATTACATCATCTATCACGAGCCCACCGATACTTTCTATGCATGGAGCTCCATGAGCGGTGAGATGTATCTGTTTCGCCACAATCCCGATGATACACGCATGTACCTGACAGAGATCCGCCATATCGAATCCCTCGATAACGTCTATGTGCGTTCGTTTACGATCATCGGCAATGATATTTATTTTGTTTCGGGAAATTCTTCCATTATCCGGGCCGACCTTGCGAGTTTCAAGATTCGGGAAACATATCCCGTTCCCGACTCCATCGCCGGCATGATCCAGCTCACCCGTATTCAGGATTATTACTATATCACCGTCTCCACGGATATTACCGGCAGTCAGGATTATGCCACCATCCTGCGCACCCGCGATCTGTCGGCTCTGGC
>CAMWXF010000190.1 GCA_947178115.1 uncultured Lachnospiraceae bacterium | reverse complement strand
TAAATCTTTTTGACACAAAAAAAGCATTGAACGATGTACGATTCCACCGCCCAATGCCTTTTCGCTCTTTCATCACACTTTACAAATACAGTCTCTGCACCCTGCAGCAAACACCGCATTCATTCCTTTCTCCGCCACATTACCGCCTACAGCCTCTGCAACAACATAATGTGATATTCTTCATCCTGCACGATCCGCGCTAAAAGTGCATTCACATAATCGTCCTCGATCAGGCTCATATGCTGCCGGTACTGCTCGATTGCCGCCTGTTCCGCCTCAAGATTTGCTGCTATGATCTGCTCTTCATGGTTCGCCAGATTCGTGTACTCCGGTGTCCACATCTGCCTTCCGGTACGTGTTTTGATTGAAAAATCAATTGTGCCGCCAAGCAGCAGGACCATCTCTCCTAGCATCTGCAGATGAATCATTTCTGCCACCGCCATCCCTGTAATTGTCTTGGCCATCCCGCACTTGTGGCAGCACAGACAGCTCTCTCCATGGATATATTGCAGTGCCGCAGTCAGCTCCGACACGGAGCCGCAATAATCCAGCGTAAGCAGATTCGCATAGAATTGATTTTCCTCCCTGACCCGGATCGGCGGATATGGCAGCGGCAGATTCAGCGGTGCCACGCCTCCAAAATTACAATTATTCTCTAAAACTTGCTCCATCCCATCCATACATAAAACTCTCCCGCCTCGATGCACATCTTGCTTTTCTTAGAATTACTCTTTGCAGTTCGGCGCATCTATACTTATTATTTAAACTATGCATAGAAACAGCGAGAGGTGCAAAAGGCTCGAAAGTTTCTTAAGCGACGCCTCCAGCGCATACTTAGTCGTATTGGGTATAATACTTTAACCTTTCCTTTTTCAGTATTCCTTCGGTACCTCGCTTACTCCGTACCTCTCCATGAATTCTCTTAAATCAGCCGCATTTCTGACAAGCATGATCTCCTCAAATTTTCCCGTCTGCAGATTCCGAAAACCTGCCACCTGTTCTCCGTTGCAGATGCTGCACTTCAAGATCGGCTTGTAGGTTTCCTTATCGTAATGTTGTATCTGCGCTGCTGACTTTTTCTTAAACATATGCGTGCTTCTCCTATACGACACTGCTTTATGGTTCTGTCCTGCCGCCGGACCGCCTTATGTTCTGTTACTTCGAAACAGACACATTATGCCTCCAGCATCTTGATAAATCTGTCGGGATCGTAATCTCTGCCCTCTCCGTCGTCCGTATAATATTCATAGGGCCTTACATGATCTCCGTAAAAGTGCAGTTTCAGATGATCGAAATCCACCTCCGCGATGCTTTGTCCCCCGTCCGCTAACGGCAGTATGTGGTTTTCCTTGAGGAACACGCACACATCTCCTAGCGCCATGTCCACATAGGAATAACCCTTCGTATAGACTTCTTCCTCTTGTACTTCCCCACCGCGAAACCGAATCAGTTTCATAGGCTCCGGAAAATACACCGTTCTGCCGACCGCATTCTGCTCATACACTGGAGCAATCATGATCTCATCTCCCAAAAGAAGCTGATCCTCCACATGTTTCGCTATTCTGTCATCACCATAGACAAATCCAAGCGGCTTAAACATCATCTCGTCCCGCAGAGCCGCCTTCATAAATTCACTGTAGAGATAGGGCAGCAGCTTATACCGAACCCCTATCACATCTCTCATCAGATCAATGTTTCCAAATTGATATGCCTCCTGCAGTCTCGTTCCCAACGCCGAATGATTTCTCATCAGAGGTGTGAACACGCCGAAAGATAACCATCTAATCAGCAAATCCTCCGTAGCGTCTGCTCCGAAGCCGCCGATATCCGCTCCCGTATACAGGAATCCGCACATATTCAAGGACGGCATCATACGAATATTCAGCAGAAGATGAGACCACCATGAATTATTGTCTCCCTGCCAGATCCCGCCGTATCTGTGCATTCCGATATAGGATGCTCTGGAAAAAAGCAGAATTCTCTTCTCCGGTGACAGCTCGTCAAACGCCTCTGCCGCCGAACGCGTCATATAATATCCGAACAGGTTATGCACGTCTTCATGACAATATCTTTTTCCTTTATAATTATGATAAAAAGACGCATAATCTTTCGGATTATTGGAAATGTGCTCCGCCAGATCCCGAAACGCAAAGAAAGAATTGATATCAAGATTACGGTTGCGGTATTGGTCTATTTTCTCAAACACTTCCGCCAATCCCCTCTCCGAGTAAAAGATCGCCGGCTCGTTCATATCATTCCAGAATCCGTCTATGCCCTGATCCAGCAATATTTTATACTTCCGTCCAAACCATCTTCCTGCCTCCTCGTTCAACATATCCGGCAGGCAGCACCTTCCCGGCCAGACGCCGAGCACAAAATCTTTCCCGTCCTCATCTTTACAGAAATATCCCTTTTCCCTGCCTTCTTCGTATACATCGTATCCGGCTTCTTCCTTGACGCCGCCGTCGATGATCGGTACGAGGTGGATTCCCTGCCCCTTCATTTCCGCTACAAACTTCTCAAAATCAGGGAAAGTCTCCTCGTTCACCGTGAAATCTTTATACCGCTCCATATAGTCGATATCCAGATATACACTGTCCAAAGGAATCTGATTGTCCCGATAATTCTTTACCACCTCTCTGATGTCCTCGGCCGAACGATATCCCCAGCGGCTCTGTCCGTAACCGAATGCCCACCGCGGCGGAATGTAGCTTCTGCCAATTAATCTTCGAAACTCCTTTATGATCCCGCCAAGACTCTCTCCTTCGATCAGATATAATTCAAAGTCCGGAGTCTGCAGTGCGATGCGCATTCGATTATAATCGGTATACCCTATATCGAAGACTACTTTAGAAGGCGTATCTACGAAGATACCCAGCTTCTTCTCCCCGTCTAGCAACACAAAATTGTGTGCCCCATACAGCGAGTGCTTACTCTCGGTGTGCTGAGGATCGTCCGTACAGTTGCTCTCATAGATCCAGCCACGCTTGTTGATTCCCCTTACATTCTGCCCCAGGCCGTATACAATCTCATCTTCTTCCAGCTCACATTCCAATGCGTTTTCCCGAAAACATAGTCTGTCATTGCTCCACGCACAGACTTCCGGCTTGCTTAAAACCGCGTCCGTTTCAATGGGATTCCCGAATATGTATCTTTTTATCATACTTATACCCATACCTTTCTCTTAGTTTGCTGCTCTCTTATGCTCCCAGAAATTTTTGTAAATATTCAATGACTACCTGCGCCGCCCTTGCATGGGACTTTTCCCCGGGATGTGCATGGGAGCCCACCGTCTCATCCGTCGTATCAGGTAATTTCAGGAACGCGGTATTGGTATCTCCTGTTTGTCTCTTATAAGTATTCATGGCGTCCGTGATTGCCAACGTCAGGTCATACCCCAGCATACCGTATGCCCACACAATATGGGACGTCGGATTGTTCCTGCGTATCATTTCGAGGAAATCAATCACAGCCTGTTCGAAGCGTGCAAGGTCCTCTGCATTATAGGTTCCGTCTGCCTCTTTTCTCTGTTGAAAAGTCTGTCCCGTCACAGGATCTGTCCACGCCGGCTGATTAAACGCGCTGGCATCATTCGTGCCCAGATTCACAATAATGACATCCGGCACCCAGCTTGTAAAGTCATAAGGCTTGGCTGCGCCCAGACGCTCATTCATCTCCCCCTCCGCCAGACCGCAGATCTTCTCATAGCGGGACGGTATATTATGACGCGGGTCGTTATCCCAGCCGCACAGCACGCCCCAGCCGCCCTGAGATACCATACGGTATTCCGCGCCCAGCGCATCGGAAACCATCCTTGCGTAATCCCGGCTGCTGCTCATATACATGGCCAGCCAGTCCGTATCCTCCTTTGCCCCGTATGTTCCCTCTCCCGAAGTGATGCTGTCGCCGATAAATTCCAGTTTATAACGCTTAGGCGACACCGGACGGAATTCACCGTCGCTGCGCAATCCCTTAATCAACAGACGGCAGGTACTATCCTCCGACATCGCCTGCAATTCTCTGAAAAACTGCACATTCTTGACAGCCTCCGGACTCATGCTCCTGAAAAGGCACAACGAATACGTGCCTGCTGCCAGCATCTGCCTGCTCATAAATGCACCGTTAAGCGCCGTCCAGATCCAAGGCTCATGCATATCATAATCCACATCAAGGTCGATCCAAAGCTCTGTTCCCGTTACATTCACTTCAATGCCGCTCCCGTTGAAAAACAGCGGCAGCGGGTTCTGTGTCTCGTCGGTTCGCCCGTAGATCTTGTAATGTTCGATTTCCGACAAATTGTATGTCTTTAAATTCTGATTTGGTGTCATGTTCTTTTTCCTGTCCGCATATGTAATATTTCCTGATTTTGGTATACGCCAATTATAGCAAATCCGGCTTTTTATTCCAATCGGAATTTATCTTCTGTCGCATGCAAAGCTACATGACTGCTTTGAGTGTCTGCCTTGCAATTTTTACTGCAGTTTTTCCGTCCACTCTGCTTCCCTAAATCCCGTAATTACCAGATCATCACCTACAATAAGCGGACGCTTCACGAGCATTCCGTTAGTCGCAAGAAGCTTTAGCTGTTCTTCCTCACTCATGGTCGGAAGTTTATCTTTCAGATTCATATCTTTATACATGAGACCGCTTGTATTGAAAAA
>CAMWXF010000189.1 GCA_947178115.1 uncultured Lachnospiraceae bacterium | reverse complement strand
ATCTGCCGTTCCTAATGAATGGTGCAGCAGCGGGAACCGCAGGAGAACCTGCAGGATGTCTCCAGACAGTTGTTATGTACCTTTATAAATTCGGATTTGAAACACATCAGGTAGGTTATGCTTCGGCAATCGCATACACCCTGTTCTTTATTATACTGATTGTGTCAATTATTCAGTTCAAGACTATTGGGAAGGAGGAAGACTAAATATGGCAACGGCAACAAAGATAAAAAAAGGAATCCTTTATTTATGTCTGATCGCGCTTGCAGCACTGTGCTTCTTCCCGTTTTTGCTAATGATGGTAAACGCTACAAGAAGCGGTGTGGAGATTACGCATTCCTTTACGCTGATACCCAGCAATCACTTGAAGGATAACTGGATTGCATTATTCAATTATGTTAACCTGTTCAGGGGATTTTGGAACAGTCTTGTAGTGGCTATTCCGGCGACAATATTGACGGCATATTTTTCATCAATTACGGCATATGCCATGGCGGTATACCGTTTTAAAGGCAGTGCGTGGCTGTTTAAGATCATTGTGGTATTTATGATGATTCCGGGACAGTTAAGCCTGATCGGTTTCTATAATCTGTGTCAGAAGCTGCATATGGTAGATTCTTATCTGCCGCTGATTCTGCCTGCGATCGCATCAACCGGCACGGTATTTTTCTTAAGACAGTATGTGCAGGCGACACTTTCTAAAGCGCTTTTGGAGGCGGCGCGGATCGACGGTGCGGGAGAATTACATATTTTCCACAGAATCGTACTTCCGATCATGGCACCCGGTATTGCAACGATGTCGATCAGCGGCTTTATCGGGAACTGGAACAATTATCTGGTACCCTTGATCTTATTGAATACGCCGAATAAGATGACGCTGCCGGTAATGATCACCACCTTGAACGCAGCGACAGATCTGCAGAAGAATCAGGGTGCAATATACTTAGGCGTTGCAATTTCGGTAGTACCGATTCTGATCGTATTCTGCTTCTGCTCTAAATATATCATCAGTAGTATTTCAGCAGGCAGTGTGAAAGAATAAAACAAAGCAGTGGGGTGACAAGAAGGCAGTGTTCCGTTAGCGGAGTATTGCCTTTAACCCATGACGGATGGCACGGGAAGGCTGGCAGGGAGAACTGAACCATGTAGCTATTGAAATACATTTTTTGGGAATTTATAATGAAAATATATAAATCCGTGGGCAGGATTTCATATATGGAAAGGCGAAGATGTGAATGGAAAGATAAAAAGGTACGCTGCAACCGTAGGAATATGGCTCGTCACAGGCTTGCTTGGGACGGGATGTGCACAGAATGGTGCGGCGCCGCAGGAAGAGATGGCCGTGTCAACGGATGAGGATATACCGGCATGGCAGAAATATGCCGACGAGCCGATTGAATTCGATTGGTATATTAATTATTCGTGGTTTGCGACAGGCTGGGGAGAAAATGTTGTTTCCCGTAAGATCACGGAGGAAACGGGCGTAAGCTTGAACTTTATCACACCCAGCGGAAATGAGAGCGAGAAACTGAATGCTTTGATTGCGGCGGACTCACTGCCGGATTTCATCACGCTCGGCTGGTGGGAGTCGCAGGTGGATGAGATGATAAACGCAGACAAAGTCTATGCCCTGAATGAACTTGCGGATGAATACGATGCCTATTTTTATCAGGTCAGCGATGCCGATGTAGTCAACTGGTATACCCGTGAGGACGGTAATATATACGGTTATCCCAATTCTTGCTTTACGCCCAAGGATATGGAAGAACATGACAATATCGGATCAAATCAGACTTTTCTGGTGCGGAAGGATATCTATGAGGCAATTGGAAGCCCGGACATGACGACACCGGAGGGATTTCAAGCGGCAGTGGAGAAGGCATATGCAATGTTTCCGACAGTGGATGGAGAGCCGTTGATTCCGGTGGGGGCGCATGTTTTCAATGAACAGGGAAATGTTTCTTTTGACCAATATCTGATGAATTTTCTGGCGGTGCCCTTTGAAGAGAACGGTGAGATATATGACCGGTATACCAATGAGGATTATATTACCTGGCTGAAGATGTTTAGACGACTTGGCGAAGAAGGGTTACTTACCGATGATATTTTTATTGATCAGAGGACACAAATGGAAGAAAAACTGGCCAATGGCAGGTATTTCTGTATGATCTATCAACATACGGACATGGCGTCACAGCAGAAAGAACTCTATACCAACCATCCGGAGAGGATATATCTTGCTGTGGACGGTCCGAAAAATGCGGCGGGAGATAACCATACGCTGACCACGACAGGAATCAATGGCTGGACGCTTACTCTCATATCGAAAAATTGTGAATATCCGGAACGTGCGATTGCTTTTATGGACTATATGCTCAGCGAGCAGGGGCAGCTTCGCATTACGCTCGGCGTGGAGGGGGAGACCTTTGATTATGTGGACGGAAAACCGGTGATCAGGGAGGAGGTCAACAAACTCTTAAATACAGACAGGACAGAATATGACAGAATATATGGCGCAGACGATGCGTACTGGATGCTTCAGAATAATGTGCTGCAGCTGCAGTGGAAGCAGGAAACGGCGGAGCCGCTCAGACAGATTGCAGAATGGTCTTATCCGTATGTGTTCTATAACGGACAATATGATTCGTTTCTGCCGGACGGATCGCAAGAAGCCTATGAGGATAGTAAGATCGAGGCTCTTTGGAGCAAAACACTTCCGGAGCTTCTTCTGGCGGAATCCGAGGAGCGGTTCGATGAAATATATGCGCAGTTTCTAAAGACGAGAGAAGAATATGGATTTGCCGATGTGCAGGCGGCAAAAACGGAGCTGATGAAGGAAGCGAAAGAAAAGCTGGGAATGAAATAGAAGATGATAAGGCATTGGACGGAAAGGCTGAACGGATTAAAACTGAATACAAAGTTTACACTGGTGATCAGCGTTCTTGTAGTTGTGCCGATCTCCATACTGGCCGGTGTGCTGTTCTATAACATGAAGCAGAATGTCATCAGCGAAAACAGGAATTACATGCAGTATACGATGGAGCGCAATGAGGATAACATCCGGAAGAATATCGATTCGGTCAATATGACGACGCAGTTTTTCCTGAATGATGAGCCGCTGATACAGATGCTTGGCAGAATGGCAAGACAGGAGCAAGTAGAGACAAAGGAACTGGTGGAGTTCTATCACTCTGATATCGCGTCGTTAGAGAGGCTCGTCAATAATAATACGCTGCTGTACGGAGTGCGTGTTTACGCGATGAACAGTAGGATACAGGAAATGATGCCGATCTTGTATAGTGATTCCCGTATGCAGAAGATGACCTGGGCGGAAGATCCGGACCCTGCCGGGTGGAATTTTGACTATCAGGATCGGCTGTTTGACGACCGTGGCGGGCGGAAGATCGCATCGCTGATCACGAATGTGGAGGATTATGAAAATGGCTTGATCGGTGTGGTTGAGGCGGCGGTCACGATGGAGAATATCTTTCCGATGTTATATGAAAATATCGCGGATGAGTGGAGCTGCTTTGTCTCTGATGAGGGAAATCTGTATTTCGGAGACAATGTGCAGGACATCTCGGAAGAGTTTGTGCGGTTTAAAATGCAGGAGGGATTTGAGAAGGACACGATCCACACGGATTATATCAGACGAGGGAGAGAGCATCTTATTGTTTCTTATCTGTATGTCAAGGATATGCAGGGAACTCTGCTGTCTGTGAAGAATATTTCGGCGAATGTGCGATATGTGCACCGTATGAGGAACAGTTTTGTGATCATTATGCTGGTGCTCATTATCGGCTTGGCGTTTCTGATCAACTATATTGTGAAGCGGCTTTTGTGGCAGTTTTATAATATTTTAAAGTCAATACGTGTCATACAGACAGGTGATCTGAGCATGAGGATTGCTAACTGCGGAAACGATGAAATGGGTGAACTGGGAACCCAGATCAACAAAATGCTGGATCGCATAGAGCAGCTTATGAAGGAGAATATCAACAGAGAGATTCTGGCGAAGAACTCGCAGATCCTTGCACTGCAAAATCAGATCAACGCTCATTTCATCTACAATGTCCTGGAGTCTATTAAAATGATGGCGGAGATTGATGAGGAATATGCGATATCCGACGCGATCACATCTTTGGGAAAGCTGCTTCGGTATAGTATGCGGTGGGTATCCGGCAATGTACTCGTGGAAGAGGAACTGGAATATATCAAAAATTATCTGGCGCTGATCAATTTGCGCTTTGACTATGAGATATATCTTTCACTGAACATACAGGAGGAGATATTAAGGCAGGAGATTCCGAAAATGTCTCTGCAGCCGATCATAGAGAACGCAATTTACCATGGCATCGAGGAAATAGCGGAAGATACCAGTATTTATATGAAAGGTTGTGTGGAGGGCGGCGACTGTATTCTGGAAATCACGGATTCCGGAAAAGGTATGAGTGAGGAACAACTGGAAAAATTAAAGGCGAAGTTAAGCGGTGAAATTGAGACGAGCGGCGGCTCCGGTAACGGCATCGGACTGAAGAACGTACAGGACAGAATAAGGATGTGTTTCGGAGAAAAATACGGAATTGAGATTGCTTCTAAGTTAGGCTGCTACACGAAGATCATAGTGCGGATACCTATGGGGATGTCTCTTAGACCAAACAGACCCTGCCGAC
>CAMWXF010000188.1 GCA_947178115.1 uncultured Lachnospiraceae bacterium | reverse complement strand
GTGAGATATGTGTACTGTACAAATTTTTTATGTCCGGAGAGAATGGGAAAAGAGGACAAATGGATTATAAAGAATTTGTAGAAAATACGGTGAGTCTGCTTAAGGACAGAATGGGAGCGGACTATGAGATCAGAGTAATTAATGTAGTTAAAAATAATGATATCCGTCTGACGGGAGTGATTATGATGAGAGAGTCGGACAGGGTATCGCCCACCATATATCTGGAAGAGCCTTACCGGCAATATTGCGAAGGATGTGCGCTGCCTAAGGTCGTGGATGGGATCGTGGCGCTTTATGAGGAGCAGGTGCGTGATATTGATCTGGATGTGGACTTCTTCAGAGAATATGCACGTGTAAAAGACAGAATATTCCATAAGATCGTCAACTATGAGAAGAATCGGACGCTGTTAAGTGACGTTCCCCATTTCAAATGGAATGATCTGGCGGTGGTGTTCTATTACGGAATGGATGAAAAAGTATTAGGCAAAGCGTCCATTCTGATTCACAACAGCCATATGGATATGTGGAAACAGACGGCAGACGTGCTGTTTCAGACTGCACAGCATAATATGAGGCGGAATAAGCCGGAGGTTCTGGTTCCGATGCAGAAGCTGATCGAGGAGACGACAGGGATCAGGATTGAGGAGACGGAGGATGTGCAACTGTATGTGCTGACCAATCGTGATAAGATGTATGGGGCATCTGCGATGCTTTATTCGGATAAAATAAGGGAACTGGCGGAGAAAATGCAGTCGGATCTGCTGATCCTGCCCAGCTCTGTTCACGAGGTGCTGCTTCTGCCGGACGATAAAAATCAGCAGTACGGTTACTATCGCCGGATGGTGGAAGAAGTAAATACGACACAGGTGGAGCCAGAGGAGATCCTGTCATATCACCTGTACCGTTACAGCAGAAAAAAAGCGGAAATAGAGGAAATTATTGTTTAATTAATTAGTATACTGTACAATGGTGCCGGCTTATGGTATGATAATCAAGATGTAACAAAATCGTAACAATTTTGTTCTGATAGCGGGCACCCGTAGTCTAATGGATAAAACGTAGGCCTCCGACGCCTTTGATGCAGGTTCGAGTCCTGTCGGGTGCATTGTACTTGTCTGCGGCAGATTATGCTGCCGCAGGCCAGAGATTAGGAAAGGTTGTTGTATATGAATACATCCAATAATAATATACCGGATTTTATCAAAGCCAAGCTGGAAGCTTTTAAGAATTGGCTGTTCAGATATTCCAAGATTATTATGCCTGTTATATTAGTGATCTGTGTAGCGGTCACTGTTACCATAGCAATCAATGCAAATAAGAGAAAAATCGCAGAAGAAGAAAATACGGAAGCAACGGAAGATGTCGATATGTCGGATCTGACGATTGACGTACCGGAGGTGCCGCTTGTACAGGATGCCGTACCGGGGATTAATGAACTGTTTAACACGTATTACGAGGCAGTGGTGGAGGGTGATACCGATACCATGAGCGGGCTGATAGATCATCTGGACTCTATGGAGATACTTAAGGCGCAGGAGACGAGCAAGTATATCGAATCATATCCGACCGTGGAAGTCTATACGAAGGCCGGTCCCAAAGAAGGCACGTATATTGCGTATGTCTATACGGAAGTAAAATTCAATGATTATGACAAGCCGCTCCCGGGCATGCGCACATATTATGTATGTACCGATGAGAACGGAAATTTTTATCTCAACGAAGACGGCGAAGAAGACGAGAATGTGCTCAATTACATTCGGGAAGTAAATCTGCAGGACGATGTAATCGATCTGAATAATAAGGTTGCCGCGGCATATAATGACTTGGTTGCCGAAGATGAGACACTGGCGGATTTCATTCTGGATTTGAATACGGAGATCGATAAGAACGTCGGTGAGGCACTGGCACGCGCCGAAGGCAGCAACACGCCGGCAGCCGGGGAAGAACCTTCCGCAGAAGGAGATGAGTCTTCCGAAGAGAAGCCGGAGACCGAAAAAGGGCCGGAGGAGCCTTCTATAGTTGTGACAAAAGTCAAAGCGACAGATGTCGTAAACATCAGGACATCAGACAGCGAGACTGCCGATAAGCTGGGAAAGGCTGCAGTGGGGGATGAGTTCACCCTGTTGGAAGAAAAAGGAAACGGATGGAGCAAGATCAGCTATGAAGGCAGAGAGGCTTACATCAAGAGCGAATACTTAGAGCCTTCCGAGACCAAACAGGCAGAAGCGGAGAAACCCGAAGAGACACAGGAAGAGCCGGAGCAGCAGACGCAGGCGAATAATGACGACGCAGAGACGACCGGAACGGTGACCGTGAAAGAGAATGTTCGTATTCGTGCGTCAGCCAGCGAGAGCGGCGAGAAGCTGGGAACTGCATATGTGGGTGAGAAACTGGAAGTGATCATGAAGCAGGCAGACGGCTGGACGAAGATCAAGTACAATGGCAGAACCGCATACGTAAAGTCGGATTATGTGGAGTAACGATTAAAGAAGTAAATATTGGCAAAGATAAAGAGTATGGGAGAAATCTCATACTCTTTTTATGCAAAGAAGGAGGGGAACAATTTGAAACATGATGATGCCAAAATATTATGGGAAGTGCAGAGAAATACGGAGATGGGGATGACGGCGATCGATACGATTCTTGATAAGATCGGGAATGATGATTTCTCTTTGCAGTTAGCCAGGCAGTCGCTGCAGTATTCTGAAATCCATAATAAGGCGCTGGATCAGATTCTGAGAGATGAGGGAGAAGTATATCGTGGCAGCCAGATTGCGGACATGATGTTAAAGGGGAGTATTCATGCCAACACGGCGTTTAATGTCAGCAGGGAACATTTGGCCGAAATGATGATACAGGGGAGCAGCAGAGGGATCACCAGCATGTGGAAGGCGATGAAGCATAACGGCCTTGCGACAGATGAGGCGGTGGAATTGGCACAGGAGCTGGTGGATTTCGAGCAAAAAAATATAGAGAAATTGAAGGAATTTTTGTAAAAATTAGGTTAATTTTGTATACATGTATTTGTGCATATAAGTATCATTGTACAATATGTCAAAAAACAGAACAAAAAATTCATGAAATTTTTACGCGTTAATATGCTAAATCGGGGTTGTAGATTTGACCGCCGCATACTATAATGATACGTGGAAATTGTTTATATACAAACTAATAAGGAGGACATGCACAATGTCATACGTTGATGAGGTTTATGAGTTAGTAGTGGCGAAGAATCCCGCGCAGCCGGAATTCCATCAGGCAGTAAAAGAGGTTTTAGAGTCTCTTCGTGTAGTGATCGAAGCAGATGAGGAAGCATACAGAAAAGATGCTTTGTTAGAGAGACTGACAGTTCCGGAGAGAATCGTACAGTTCCGTGTTCCGTGGGTAGATGATAAGGGACAGGTTCAGGTGAACAACGGTTTCCGCGTACAGTTCAACAGTGCCATCGGACCGTATAAGGGAGGTCTTAGATTCCATCCGTCCGTAAACTTAGGTATTATCAAATTCCTTGGTTTTGAGCAGATCTTCAAGAATTCACTGACAGGTCTTCCCATCGGCGGCGGCAAGGGCGGTTCCGATTTTGATCCTAAGGGTAAATCAGACAGAGAAGTAATGGCATTCTGCCAGAGCTTTATGACAGAGCTTTGTAAGCATATCGGCGCTGATACGGATGTACCTGCAGGTGATATCGGTGTAGGCGGACGTGAGATCGGCTTTATGTTCGGTCAGTATAAGAGAATCCGTAACCTCTATGAAGGCGTTTTGACAGGTAAAGGCTTAACATACGGCGGTTCCCTTGCAAGAACCGAGGCAACAGGCTATGGTCTGTTATACTTAACAGAGGAAATGCTTAAATGTAACGGCAAGGATATCGCAGGCAAGACCATCGCAGTATCCGGTGCGGGTAACGTAGCGATCTACGCGATTCAGAAGGCACAGCAGCTTGGCGCTAAGCCGGTTACATGTTCTGATTCCACAGGCTGGATCTATGATCCCGAAGGTATTGACGTAGCGCTTCTGAAAGAGGTAAAAGAAGTAAAACGTGCACGTCTGACAGAGTATGCGGCAGCAAGACCGAGCGCAGAGTATCATGAGAAGAAAGCCGGAGAGCACGGCGTATGGACAGTGAAATGTGATATTGCACTTCCTTGTGCAACACAGAATGAACTGGATCTGGATGATGCAAAAGCACTTGTAGCTAACGGATGCTTCGCAGTAGCAGAGGGCGCTAACATGCCTACTACGCTGGAAGCTACCGAGTACTTCTTAGAGAATAAAGTGCTGTTCTGCCCCGGTAAGGCATCCAATGCAGGCGGTGTAGCTACTTCCGCACTGGAGATGAGCCAGAACTCCGAGAGACTTTCCTGGACATTCGAGGAAGTTGATTCCAAGCTGCAGGGAATTATGGTGAATATCTTCCATAGTCTGGATGAGGCGTCCAAGAAGTACGGTATGGAAGGAAATTACGTAGCCGGTGCGAACATTGCAGGCTTCCTGAAGGTGGCTGAGGCTATGCGCGCGCAAGGTATTGTTTAAGGTATAATTATACGAAAAATAGAGATCCTGCACATAGCCGAAATGGTGTATGTGCAGGATTTCTTTCTTTTTCAAAATGCATGAAAATGAGGTAAAATAGGATAATTATGCACAATAAAAGGAAATAATACACAAGCAATATACATAT
>CAMWXF010000187.1 GCA_947178115.1 uncultured Lachnospiraceae bacterium | reverse complement strand
TAAGGAGCCCCTTAAAAAGCGTCAGTGCTTAACGAGGTTTTTCACGAGTTTAGCAGCTGCTACGCTTTTTACGGAGCGGAAGCGCGGCTCCGTAGATATTAACTTTCATCTGCGCGGACGGTTTAGATAAACTGAGCACAATAACCATAGCAGAACTGCTAAACACATTTTAGCACTTCGTGCTTGTGCTGTATAGGCTTATTTGATAAAATAAATCTATATAGCATTTGCAGATATTGATAAGAATATAAAATGATGTTGACAGATCAAGTTGGATAATTTGACGTATAACCGCTATAGATCAGTCGGAAATCAGAATAGGAGATAAGATGGCGAAAGTGAACCCATTTCGTGCCGTGCGGCCGAGAGAGGATCTGGCGGATCGGATCGCAGCGCTGCCGTATGATGTATACAGCAGGCAGGAGGCTTATGAGAAAGTGCAGGGCGATCCCTATACGTTTCTGCGGATTGACAGACCGGAGACACAGTTTCAGCAGGACTATGACATGTATGCGCCGGAGGTGTATGATAAGGCGAGGGATATGTTGAATGATATGCTTCGGGACGGATTGCTGATCGAGGAAGACCGGGAGGCGTATTATGTCTATGAGCTGGTGATGAACGGGCGTTCGCATGTAGGAATCGGCGCCTGTGCTTCTGTGGAAGACTATGAAAATCAGGTTATCAAGAAGCACGAGAATACGAGAGCGGACAAGGAAGCGGACCGTATCCGCCATGTGGACGTGTGCAGCGCCCAGACCGGTCCTATTTTTCTGGCATACCGCAGACGGGAGGGCATAGAGCGGCAGGTTCGCAAGGTGATGAGTAGTTGTCCGGTATATGATTTTACGGCAGAGGATGGTATTATCCACAGACTTTGGGTGATCGATGATATAGGAGATGTGGAGCAGATCAGGCGGGAGTTTGAACAGGTGGAGTCGATCTATATCGCGGACGGACACCACAGATGTGCCTCGGCGGTACGGGTATCGCAGATGCGCAGGCAATCACATCCGGAATATACCGGAGAGGAGCAGTTTAATTATTTCCTGTCAGTGCTCTTTCCTGATGATCAGTTGATGATTATGGACTATAATCGTGTGGTTAAGTCGCTTAACGGATATACAGAGGAGGCGTTTCTGGAGCGTATCGGGCAGGATTTCGACGTGGAAACGATAGGAGAGGTGCCTTATAAACCCAGGTGTAAGGGTGAGATCGGTATGTATCTTCGCGATACATGGTACCGTATGAAAATCAGGGAACAGCGGTACTTCGGGGATGCGGTGGAGAACCTGGATGTGGCGGTTTTACAGCGGGATCTTCTGGAGCCTGTGCTTGGAATATCAGATCCCAAGGTGGATGACCGGATTGATTTTGTAGGCGGGATCAGAGGATTGGAAGAATTGGAAAGAAGGGTACATAAGGATTCGAAAGTGGCTTTTGCCATGTACCCGACGGATATTCACGAACTGTTTGACGTGGCCGATGCCGGTAAATTAATGCCTCCGAAGTCCACATGGTTTGAGCCGAAACTGCGCAGCGGACTGTTGATCCACAGGATAGAGGAATAATGTTTAGCGTTCAGAACTTAATGAATCATGAGAATTAAATTCAGGAAAGGGGAAAATGATCATTACGGTGGAAGTGATCATACGAGTGAAATATGAATAAAAGATTGTATAAACTGATGAACTGGGCACAGATAGAGGAGATTGTTTATTCCGAATCCGATAATCCGTATGAACTTCTCGGCGCCCATGTGACAGGCAGTTCCGTGCTTGTACAGACTTTCCAGCCCGGGGCAAAGAGCGTTCGCTTGCAGCCCGTAGAAGGTGATAAGAGTTATAAGATGGAGATGGCGGATGAGGAAGGATACTTTGCAGTACTTCTTCCGGGTAAGAAGATTCCCGATTATGAATATATCGTGGAGGCACAGGACGGGACACTTAAGAAAGTGAAGGATGCCTATAATTATCCGCCCCTGATCACAAAGGAGGATACCGAGAAATTCAATGCAGGTATTCACTACATGATTTATGAGAAGCTGGGGGCGCATCCGGAGAAAATAGATGATACCGAGGGCGTTGTGTTTGCCGTGTGGGCACCGAATGCCATGCGGGTCAGCGTGGTAGGTGATTTTAACGGTTGGGACGGCAGGACACACCAGATGAGGAGACTCTGGGACTCCGGTATCTTTGAACTCTTTATACCAGGGGTGAAAGCGGGAGACTGCTACAAGTTTGAGGTCAAGGCGAAGGGCGGACTGACATTCTTAAAAGCCGATCCGTATGCATTCGGACAGCAGTTTAGACCGGACAGTGCTTCCGTTGTCAGGGATATCAACGGTTTTAAATGGGAAGACAGCAAGTGGATGAAGAGCCGTGCGAAGGTGCAGGCGGAAGACGAACCGGTCAATGTGTATGAGATTTATCTTGGTTCTTTCGCGAAGCCCGAGGATGGCAGAGACTTTTATAATTATCGTGAGCTGGCACCTAAGATTATCGAATATGTGCAGAAAATGGGATATACTCATGTGGAGCTTATGCCGGTGATGGAACATCCGCTTGATGCATCGTGGGGATATCAGGTGATCGGATACTATGCGCCTACTTCCCGTTACGGGAGTGCGGAAGATTTTATGTTTTTTATGAACGAGATGCATAAGGCGGGAATCGGAGTGATCTTAGACTGGGTTCCGGCGCATTTCCCGCGGGATACTTACGGGCTTGCAGGTTTTGACGGTACCTGCCTGTATGAACATCAGGATCCGAGACAGGGATCGCATCCGCATTGGGGCACGTTGATCTATAATTATGGCAGACCGGAAGTGCGCAATTATTTGATTGCGAATGCGCTTTATTGGGTAGAACAGTATCACGCCGACGGCATACGGATCGATGCCGTTGCGTCCATGTTGTATCTGGATTATGGCAAGAGTGACGGACAGTGGGTTGCCAATATATACGGCGGCAATGAGAATCTGGAAGCGGTAGAATTTCTCAAGCATTTGAATTCCATTATGAAGAAGCGTAACGAAGGCGTGCTTATGATCGCGGAGGAATCAACGGCATGGCCTAAGGTTACCGGTGCGCTTGATGATGACGGTCTGGGATTTGACCTGAAATGGAATATGGGATTTATGAACGATTATCTGAGTTATATTAAGACAGACCCTTATTTCCGCTCAGGCTGCCATAATGACCTGACGTTCAGCATGATTTATGCTTACAGCGAGAGATTTATGCTGGTATTCTCACACGATGAGGTGGTGCACGGCAAGGCGACACTTCTTGGTAAAATGCCCGGAGAACGGGCGAAACAGTTTGCAAACATGAGACTGACTTACGCTTATCATATGACACATCCGGGCAAAAAGCTGATCTTTATGGGGCAAGATATCGGTGAATATGATGAGTTTAATGAAGCGAGAGCGGTAGAGTGGGAGCTGCTTCAAAACGAGGAACATGCAAAACTGAACCGTCTCGTTGCGGATATGAATAAACTGTACACGACGAAACCGGCGTTGTATGCGAAAGATACTTCCTGGGAAGGGTTTGAGTGGATTAACTGTATTACGCCCAATGCATGTATGCTGTCCTATATCAGAAAGACCGACAAACCGGAAGAGGCGTTAGTTGTGGTGGCGAACTTCGCCGATGTGAAGCAGGAATTTCGTGTGGGTGTACCCTATGAAGGTAAATATAAGGAAATTCTGAATACCGATGCCAGAATCTATGGCGGTCAGGATATTGTAAATAAGAAAGTTTGCAGCACCGTAGAGACAGAGTGGGACGGTAAACCTTATGCCATCGATATGGTGAGTGCACCGCTTTCCATCAGTATTTTCTCCTATACGCCATACACACCGGAGGAGAAAAAGGAGATAGAGAGAGTGCGTGCCGAAGAAATCCGCAGAGCGAAAGAGGCGGAGGAACGCAGGGCAGCTAAGGAAATTGCAGATGCGATTGCTAAAGAAGCGGAGGAGGCGAAGCGGTTAGCCAAGATTGCGGCGGCAGAAGCCAAAGAACGGGCCAAAATAGCAGAGGAAATGATCAAGAAGGCGCAGGAAGCGGAGGCAAAACTGCACAAGATCGAGGCGGATCAGGAACGCAGACAGGCGGAGGATAAGACAGCGGATAAGAAGCCTGAGAGTAAACAGGACGATGCTAAATCTAAGCGGAGCGGAAGGAAGCCGGCAGGAAGCCGGAAGAAGTAAGAGGTATAGTTTGTTATGGAAAAACAAGTGGCGGAATTAGTGCAGATCACACCCGATGAAATTGATATGGGATTGATACAGACATATTTGGAGCAGCTTCCGGATAAAGCACTGCGGTTTGGTATGCGCGTAGTTCTGGCACTTGTTTTTCTGCTGATCGGTATACAGGTCATCAAACTGGTGCGCAGGGTCGTCCGCCGTTCATTAAAGAAAGCCAATGCCGATGTGGGGGTTGCACAGTTTTTGGATTCTTTCATTAAAGTGACGATGTATATTGTGCTGATCTTTATGATCGCTTCGGGATTCGGTCTGGATGCCGCCAGTGTTGTGGCGCTTTTAGGTTCCGCGGGAGTGGCAATCGGACTGGCAGTGCAGGGAAGTCTGTCCAATTTTGCCGGCGGTGTTTTGATTCTTCTGCTCAAACCTTTTCGTGTTGACGATTATATCAAGGTGGACAGTGACGGACATGAGGGTACGGT
>CAMWXF010000186.1 GCA_947178115.1 uncultured Lachnospiraceae bacterium | reverse complement strand
TCCATACAGAGTATAGTCTGCTGGACGGCTCCAATAAAATAAAAGAATATGTCAAGCGCGTCAAAGAGTTGGGCATGGACAGCGCCGCCATCACGGATCATGGTGTTATGTACGGTGTCATTGATTTCTATAAAGCGGCAACCGAGGCAGGCATCAATCCCATTATCGGCTGCGAAGTCTATGTGGCGCCTCATTCCCGTTTTGACAGAGAACTGACCGGCGGTGACGACAGATACTATCATCTCGTACTGTTGGCAGAGAATAACACCGGTTATTCTAATTTGATGAAGATTGTCAGCAAAGGCTTTACGGAAGGATATTATTACAGACCTCGTGTGGATATGGAGGTGCTGCAGGAATTTCATGAAGGGATCATCGCGCTTTCCGCATGTCTGGCAGGGGAAGTGCAGAGATACATTCAGAAAGGCCTAATTGATGAGGCGAAGAAGGTTGCGAGAAGATACGAGGAATGCTTCGGCAAGGGCAATTTCTTTCTGGAACTGCAGGATCATGGAATTCCGGCACAGCAGATGGTTAATTCAGCGCTGCTTAATATGAGTAAGGAACTGGATATTCCGCTGGTGGCAACCAATGATGTGCACTATACTTATGCCGAGGATGCACAGCCCCATGATATTCTGCTCTGCTTACAGACCGGCAAGAAACTGTCGGATGAAGACCGTATGCGTTATGAGGGCGGACAGTATTATGTGAAAAGCGAGGAGGAGATGAAAGGGCTGTTTTCCTATGCCTGGGAGGCGGTAGAGAATACACAGCGGATCGCGGACAGGTGTCATGTGAAGATTGAGTTCGGTAAGTATAAAGTGCCCCACTATGAGGTGCCGGAAGGGTACGACTCATGGTCCTATCTGAATAAGCTGTGTCAGGACGGCATGGCACAGAGGTATCCCGAGGATGACGGTACGCTGCAGAAGCGTCTTGAATATGAGTTAAACATTATCAAGGATATGGGGTTCGTGGACTATTTCCTGATCGTGTGGGATTACATTAACTATTGCAGAGAAAACGGCATCGCAGTCGGTCCGGGACGTGGGTCGGCGGCGGGCAGTATCGTTTCCTACTGCCTGAGAATCACGAATATTGATCCGATTAAATACAGCCTGTTATTTGAACGTTTCCTGAATCCGGAGCGTGTGTCCATGCCGGATATTGACGTGGATTTCTGCTTTGAAAGACGGCAGGAAGTGATTGATCATGTGAATCGCAAATACGGGAGCGATAAGGTGGTGCAGATCGTCACTTTCGGTACAATGGCAGCTAAGGGCGTCATCCGTGATGTAGGGCGTGTGATGGATCTGCCGTACTCTTTCGTGGATTCGATTGCGAAGATGATCCCCAACGAGCAGAATCAGGGCGTTCCCATCGCTAAGGCGCTGGAGATGAACCCGGAATTCAGGAAGCTATATAACGAGGACGAGCAGGTGCATACGCTGATCGATATGAGCAAGCGCCTGGAGGGACTGCCCAGACATACATCCACGCATGCGGCGGGGGTGGTGATCTGCCCTGATGCGGCGGATAATTTCGTACCGCTGTCCCGAGGCGTAGACGGTTCCGTTACGACCCAGTTTACAATGACTACCATTGAGGAGCTGGGGCTTCTTAAGATGGACTTTCTGGGACTCCGCACGTTGACGGTGATTCAGAATGCGGTTGAGATGGTGGAGAAGAGCACGGGCATATATATCGACGTGGATACCATTGATTACAATGATCCGGAAGTGCTCGCGTCCATCGGAACCGGCAGAACAGACGGCGTATTCCAGCTGGAAAGCGGTGGCATGAAGAACTTTATGAAAGAGCTGAAGCCGCAGAGTCTGGAGGATGTGATCGCGGGTATCTCGCTGTATCGTCCGGGACCCATGGATTTTATTCCGAAATACATTAAGGGAAAGAACAACCCCGAGTCGGTCACTTATGAGTGCCCGCAGTTAGAGCCGATTCTGGCGCCCACGTACGGTTGTATCGTATATCAGGAGCAGGTTATGCAGATCGTGCAGGATCTGGGCGGATATACCATGGGACGAAGCGATCTGGTGCGCCGTGCCATGAGTAAGAAAAAGCAGTATGTGATGGAACAGGAGCGCAAGAACTTCATCTACGGCAATCCGGAAGAGGGCGTGCCGGGCTGTGTGGAGAATGGGATCAAGGCGGAAGTGGCGGACCATATCTACGGCACTATGATGGATTTTGCCAAATATGCTTTTAACAAATCCCATGCGGCTTGTTATGCAGTGGTGGCATACCAGACCGCTTATCTGAAATATTATCATCCGGTAGAGTTTATGGCGGCGCTTCTCACATCGGTAATCGATAATCCGAATAAAGTGTCGGAGTACATCATGTCCTGCCGGAGTATGGGAATCGAAATCCTGCCGCCGGATATCAACGAAGGCGAGATCGGGTTCTCTGTGTCGGGCAGACAGATCCGTTATGCCCTGACGGCGATTAAGAGCGTGGGCAGACCGGTCATTGAAGTTGTGGTCGCGGAGCGCATGGCGCGTGGTCCCTACACGAATCTGGAGGATTTCATCACCCGCATGTCGGATAAAGAGGTAAATAAGCGTGCCATAGAGCATTTTATCAAGGCGGGAGCGATGGACAGTCTGGGCGGTACACGTAAGCAGTTCATGAGTGTGTATGTCCGTATCATGGAAAGTATTCATCAGGATAAAAAGAACAACATGGCAGGACAGATTTCCCTGTTCGACATTGTTTCGGAGGATCAGAAGGAGCATTTCGAGATCAAGCTGCCGGACGTGGGAGAGTATTCTAAGGAGATGAAGCTTGCCTTTGAAAAGGAAGTGCTGGGAATCTATATCAGCGGACATCCTCTGGAAGAATATCAGGACATGTGGCGCAAAAATATTACGAACACGACGGCTGACTTCGTGCTGGACGAGGAGACAGGTGAGACTGTTGTGGAAGATGGGCGGACGGTTACGATAGGCGGTCTGGTGGCGGAGAAAAAAATCAAGTACACGAAAAACGATAAGGTTATGGCGTTCCTGCAGGTGGAAGATCTGGTGGGAACGGTGGAAGTGATCGTCTTCCCGTCACAGTATGAACGATACGGAAGCAAGGTCGCGGAAGACAGCAAGGTCTTCATCAAAGGGCGAGTGTCCGTGGAGGATGAGAAAGACGGCAAGCTGATCTGCGAGCAGATCACACCGTTTGAAGATGTGGCAAGAAAGCTGTGGATCAAATTCCCTACAAAGGAAGCCTACGAAAGCCACAAAGAAGAGCTGCATGACGCGCTCAGGCAGTCGGAAGGGAAAGACAGTGTTGTCATCTATGTGGAGAATCCCAAATCCATGAATCCTCTGCCCCGCAACTGGAATGTAGATGCCGGTGAGGCGTTGGTCGGACAGCTTATAAAATTGTACGGTGCGGAGAATGTGAAGGTGGTGTGAGCGACATTTCTGAAAAAATATTGAAATACAACCGCATATAGAGTAAAATACTGTTAGAAAACAGCGCAGAAGTGCATGTGGAAAGGCATGGGTGTAGATATGGCAAAGCAGATCAAGACGATAGGTGTTCTGACAAGCGGCGGCGACGCGCCGGGCATGAATGCAGCAATCCGTGCAGTTGTCAGGAAGGCGCTTGCGAACGGCGTCAATGTCAAGGGGATTAAGAAAGGCTATCGGGGCCTTTTAAACGAGGAAATTATAGATATGCAGAAATGGACGGTATCCGATACCATCCAGCAGGGCGGTACGATTTTAGGAACGGCCCGCTGCTCGGAGTTTCGAACGGAGGAAGGGCAGAAGAAAGGCGTGGATATCTGCCGTAAGCACGGGATTGACGGGCTGATCGTGATCGGCGGCGACGGTTCTTACCGCGGTGCACAGGCTCTTGCCAGACACGGGATCAATACGATAGGCATTCCGGGCACCATCGATCTGGACATTGCCTGTACGGAATATACGATCGGTTTTGATACGGCGATCAATACAGCAATGCAGGCGATCGATAAGATCAGGGATACCTCGTCTTCTCACGAAAGATGCAGTATTATTGAGGTTATGGGCAGAAATGCCGGGTATATCGCGCTGTGGTGCGGTATCGCCAACGGCGCCGAGGATATTTTGCTGCCGGAGAAATATGATTATAATGAGCAGCAGATCATCAATAACATTATTGCCAGCAGGAAACGTGGTAAGACCCATCATATTATTATCAATGCGGAAGGAATCGGACACTCTACCTCAATGGCAAGACGAATCGAGGCGGCTACCGGTATGGAGACGAGAGCTACGATTCTGGGCTATATGCAGCGTGGCGGTTCACCGACTTGTAAAGACCGTTATTATGCCTCCATCATGGGCGCTTACGCCGCGGATATTCTCTGCGAGGGTAAGTCAAATCGAGTGGTCGGCTATCAGCATGGAGAGTTCCTTGATTTCGATATTGAGGAGGCGCTTAACATGCAGAAGAATATTCGCGATTATGAGTATGATGTAGCGAGAATACTTGCGATGTGATAACATGAAAAATAATAGTTGTTCCCCGCAGATAGCATATTTGCGGGGAATTATTATAGGGAGAAAATACATGATCACAAGTTTTAACAATAAAGCCGTCAGGGATGTGATCCAGCTCAACCAGAAGGCACGGGCACGCGATAAGCAGGGAATTTTCGTGGCGGAAGGCGTGAAGATGTTTGCGGAAGCTCCGGCAGGACGGATCGA
>CAMWXF010000185.1 GCA_947178115.1 uncultured Lachnospiraceae bacterium | reverse complement strand
AATTGCCAAAGATACGAAGATTGACTTCGGACAGTTGATAGGAGAATTTCATTAAGGCTGTGAGAAAGGCATGGGTTTTAGTATGGAAGACTATAAGATTCTGGCAAAAATCATACAGGATTATCCGGATGCTCTTTCGGAGAGGAAGAAACTGCAAGCTCTGTTTTCGGATTTTTTTCCTCAGGACAGGCTTAAAAGAAATACACTGTTGATGGTATTTGACGATGGCATCGTAAACGAGATGAGGGGACTGACGCAGATGGATAAAATTGTGCTGCATCGGTTCGTTAAGTCAGTTGAGCAGGGATACGGAATAAGAACAAAAAATGCAGAAAATGCGGTGCTTACATGGGCACAGGCAATGGGACTTTCACCGGACAATGGGCGGTCTGCTGCGCAGGGCGGTGAACCGGAAGCGGTGCCGACGGAGGAAGAAAGCGTAAAGGAATGGACCGCGGTTGAAAGCGACAGCTTATATGAGTATGAAGAGACATCGTGGGGGATCAAGATTCTTCGGTTCGTGGATTTTGATGAGAACGTTGTAGTCATTCCAAATGTCATTGAAGGGAAAAAAGTAATTGCGGTTTGGAATCATGCTTTCAAAGGATGTGTCGGTATAGAAAAGATCATAGTTTCGGAAGGAATAGAAATACTGGGAAACGGCGTATTTCTAAACTGCAAAGGTCTAAGAGAAGTGGTTTTACCGAGTACCTTGAAACGGATCGGCACGACGGACCCGGCGGGTTGTCCGGCAATATTAGGCGGTATGACCAAATTTGACGGTGCTTTTGAATATACCGCATTGGAAAGCATAGTGATACCGAATCGCGTAAAGTATATCGGCGAATATACTTTTGCAGGCTGCGGAGAATTGAAAAAAGTCGCACTTCCGTCTGACTTAAAGGAGATTCGTCAAGGTACTTTCCGCTGGTGCAGAAGTTTGGAAGAAGTGGTATTTCCCCGGGAACTGGAGGTAGTCAGATTGTCGGCATTTGAAGGATGTGAATCGATGAAAACGGTTGATCTGCCGGAGGGTGTAACAAGCATAGAGGAAGGAGCATTCGCGGGATGTAAGAATCTGCAGAGCATTTATATACCGGATTCCGTAGTGCAGATCGGCGGCGGAAAAGGAAGCGGATTTTTACAGACATTCGGGGAACCTGAAGAAAGACGTGAGGATTTTACCATTTTATGCAATGCGGGATCTTATGCAATGCGGTATGCCAGAACACAACAAATAAAATGTGCAAGCGCACAATATTAAGGAGGAAATACTATGTCAGGACTGAAAAGACCGGGAGGAGAACTGGCGAGCAGACCGTTACATTTTTTTTGGATCGTGGACTGTTCCGGTTCCATGTACGGTGAGAAGATTGGTACGGTGAATCATGCGATTCAGTCAACCATACCGGAGATGGTATCGGCGGCGGAGAACAATCCGAATGCCCAGTTGATGATTCGTACTTTGAAATTTTCCACGGGTGCATCATGGGTGACGAGCAGCCCGGTAAATGTGGAAGATTTTGCGTGGGATGACTTAGAGGCGGAGGGCGTAACCGATTTAGGCAAAGCGTTCGAACTGCTATCGGCACAGCTTACGATTCCGCCGATGTCAGACAGAGCATTGCCGCCTGTCTTGGTATTATTGTCGGATGGGCAGCCTACGGACGATTATAAGAAGGCGCTTGCGGAGCTTAAAAAACTTCCGTGGGGCAAGAAAGCCGTTAAGATAGCGATTTCCATCGGACAGGATGCGGACGATGACGTATTGGTTGAGTTTACGGGAAATAAAGAGCTGGTTTTGCAGGCCAATAATGCGGCGGCGCTTACGAAGATGATCAAATGGGCATCTACCGCAGCTTCTCTTGTTTCGGCGCCTGCAAGCGTTGCGATGAACGATGAAGGAGCGGCCGGAGAAGAGGGTACGGCGCCGGTGATCGTGGACATGGGCGGAAGGCTCCCTGACCTTGATGACATTCAGGAAGGTGATGTTTGGTAGAAAGGACGTTGCATATGATACGAAGTGTATTCGGTGAATCTGTGCAGGGCGCATCCCATATCAGAAACGGCAGAGAATGCCAGGACAGCCTGAAAAAGCTGGAAAAGGACGAAAACACGGTTATATTGGCGGTGGCTGACGGACACGGAAGCGATTCCTGCCCGTACAGTAAAACCGGTTCCTATGTGGCAGTGAATGTATTTTGTAAAATTCTGGGTGACTATTTGGAAACTTACGATGGACAGCCGGAGCTGCTTTTGACATTCCTGAAACGGGAAGGCGATACAAAGGTGGCGCAGGCGATCGATGCCGAATGGAAGCGCAGAATATTGAAGATTCATGCCAACTGCAAGCGGGAAGCGCTTTCGGATGCGGAAGGTAATAAAGACAAAGAAGCAATCTATAAGATGTACGGGAGCACACTTCTCGGGCTCGTCATTACGAAAGAATTTCTTTTTGCTTTCCAGCTTGGTGACGGAGATATTGTAAAGGTGTCGGAGACGGGCGTACAGAATATTATTGAGGCGGATAAGATTCTGGGTACGGAAACGCATTCGCTCAGCAAGGCAGAGTCTTGGAAGAAGGCCATCACTTTTACAAAAAAACAGGAAGAAGATGAACGGCAGCCTGTTATGTATATGCTCTCCTCGGACGGATTGGCAAACAGCTTCAAAAATGACGATGAATTTAAAAAGACTTGCAACGATTACTATACATTGCTTAACGAGCATGGGGCAAAAGAAGTATCCGATCACTTGAAAACATGGCTTAGCGAAACAAGCGAATTAGGGTGCGGTGATGATATTACGGCTCTTTTTGCCTATTACGATGATCGGAATTGAGAGTGATTACTGCCGATGTCGAACTTTGAAAGGGAGGATTGCCTTGGTCGAAAAAATGGAAGCCCGGATCGCACTGTGTAAGTGCAAAGAGGGCGGAAAAACATATGGTGTGCGCTTTGAGAAGATGGGCGACAGCTGGAAATACACATGGGCTTTTCCGGTAAAAGAAGCATCCGCGAAGCGGGAAAACTATGATAAGACAAAGATAGTGGGGAATCTTGTGCCGGATAATGGTTATCCGGGATGTCCTTATTGCAGAACAATGGACTTTGTCGTCTGCAATTGCGGCAAATTGAGCTGTCATAATGAAGGCGTTACCAAATTTACATGTAACTGGTGCGGGCTGACCGGTACGCTTGGCAGATATGACGGTTCCGGTTTCGGATCAGGCGGCGATATATAGGAGGATAAATGTATGGAGACAGTCAGACTTGGAAAAACAGGGATCGTAACAAACAAAAACGCTTTCGGTGCCCTGCCGATTCAGAGAATTTCAGATGAGGCTGCGGTGCAGCTTCTTAAGAAAGCGTATGAGAACGGTATTACCTTCTTTGACACGGCAAGGTGGTATACGGACAGCGAACATAAGGTTGGTCTTGCCTTCGATGGGATGCGCGAGAAGGTATTTATCGCTACCAAGACCGGATCGCAGAATGCGGAGGGTTTTTGGCAGGATTTAGAGACCAGTCTGAACAATCTTAAAACAGACTATATTGACTTATACCAGTTCCATAATCCGGCGTTCTGTCCGAAACCGGGAGATGAGAGCGGCTTGTATGATGCGGCGCTTAAGGCGAAAGAACAGGGGAAGATACGGCATATCGGTATTACGAACCATCGTCTGGCAGTGGCACATGAGGCGATCGACAGCGGACTGTATGAGACGCTGCAGTTTCCTTTCTGTTATCTGGCAACGGAGAAGGACATCGAGCTGGTTGATAAATGTAAAAAAGCAGACATGGGATTTATCGCCATGAAGGCATTATCAGGCGGACTGATCAACAATTCCGCGGCGGCATACGCGTATCTGGCACAGTATGATAATGTGCTTCCTATATGGGGTGTACAGAGAGAAGCGGAGTTGGATGAATTCCTGTCTTACATTGAGAATCCTCCCACGATGACGGAAGAACTGGCAGAGGTGATTCTTCATGACAGAGAGGAACTTTTAGGAGACTTCTGTAGGGGATGCGGCTACTGTATGCCATGTCCGGCAGGAATCGAGATCAACAATTGCGCGAGAATGTCGCTTCTTTTGAGGCGGGCACCTTATGCGGGATATTTAGGCACAGAGTGGCAGGAAAACATGATGAAAATCGAGAAGTGCATTCATTGTAATCAGTGTAAGGGTAAGTGTCCTTACGGCCTGGATACGCCGACTCTGTTACAGAAGAATCTGGAGGATTATAAGAAAGTTTTGGCGGGAGAAGTGCAGGTGTAAAAAATCGAGCAAGCTCGGAAAAACAGAGTAAATATATTACTGGGGGAATCCGCTTGTTCTGTGAAGTGTGCTATCCTTCGTAATAAAGAGCGCTTCCGTATTATCCAGAGATTCAATCAGTTTCATTCCTTCATCAAGACCGAGAAAATAGCAGGTGGTAGACAGGGCATCCGCTTCTGTGGAGGAGGGTGCCAGAATGGTCACACCTGCTATATTGTTATCCGCAGGATAGCCGGTTTGCGTATCTAAGAGATGATGATACAAAATATCATCCTCATAGAAATAGCGTTCATAGATACCGGAGGAAACAACGGACGAATCGGTCACATCGATAGCGGTAATGGTTTCTCCTTCGGCGGCAAAGGGTTTCTGTATGCCGATGCGGTAGGGCCGTCCGTCCGGCTTATTGCCGAGGGTGCTCAGATTGCCGCCCAGACTGATACA
>CAMWXF010000184.1 GCA_947178115.1 uncultured Lachnospiraceae bacterium | reverse complement strand
TTATTCTTAGAGCCCGGAATTGCAGTTTCCTCCTCTGCGCCACTTTTTACGGCCGTATGCTCCGGGATCTGTCGGTAGGATGCCACTGCCTGCTCCATCGTCATTTCTGAAGGAGATACTTTGTTTTCCATGATCTCCTCAAACTCATAGGATGGCATCAGAAGGGTCGAAGTGATTCCCAGTTCTTTCAGATATGGTATCTTCTCCGTAATTCCGGCATAGGTTCCCCGGCACTGCACACCGGACGAACTATGCTTCGTAAATCCACGGACATGCAGGGCATAAAGAATCAAATCCTCATAAGGAAGTCCAAGCGTCCGGTCCTCTTCCCAGTCATAACTTTCCGTCTGTACCATACACCTTGCTATGCCCCTGCCGGGCGTCCCATAGCGATGCGGATTTTCCAGTCTTTTACAATACGGGTCCTGCCAGATCTGGTCGCCCCGGTAGAACAGATAACTGCAGGATGTATCATGGTAGCCCTTGAGCAGCATGGCAAATACACAGCCTGTTTTGCTCTCCTTTGGAAACGGAATCTTTACTCCGCTTCTGTGTTTCTTATCATATAAGATCACTCCGAATTCCGAAGTATCGTCATCATCCCGTGTACGTTCACACACTGCGGCAATATGCATGCCTTCCGGCACGAAATATACGCCTAAAGGATATGCTTGTGTCTTTATCACTTCATATTTTCTGCGCATTATATCCTCCGACAAATAAAGTCTTATGATTAGTCTATAATAGTATTCTAACATAGAAAACCATTTTTCTGAATAAAAAATATTTCAACATTGAATATCCGGCTTATTTTTTGTAAAATATAGCTATTCCAATGCAAAAGGAGGTTCTCTTATGGACAAAACCGGCAACCAAAATGCAAATAACGGCTATGATGCGGAAGAAATGACGGTCGAACTGGATTTAGAAGACGGTACTTCCGTCACATGTGCCATTGTAACGATCCTGTCAGTCGGCGATCAGGACTATATTGCGCTCCTTCCCCTTGACGAAAACGGAGATAATGCGGACGGAGAAGTCTGGTTCTACCGTTACCGCGAGAATCCGGACGATCCGAACGAGGAGCCGGAGCTTAGCTATATCGACGACGATGAGGAATACGAAGCCGTGACGGATGCGTTCGACGAATATCTGGATTCTGCGGAATTTGATGAATTTGTAGAAGAAGATGACTGACACAGGCATTTTATGAAGCGGGAGGGGACATCCTTTCCGCTTTTTCCCTGGTATGCCATAAGGTATAGCTCCCTTCTGGCTCTGGTCATCGCAACGTAGAACATGCGCCGCTCCTCTTCGATTTCCTCGTCAGTCTGTGATCTGGCGGACGGTATCGTGCCCTCCTGACAGTCCGGTATATAGACCGTATCGAATTCCAATCCCTTGGATGCATGCATAGTCATAAGCCTGATTCCCGCCGCATCTGTTTCACTCGTCCTGATATTCCGTAAAGTTTCTTCGTATTGACTTATATAGTCATTTATCTGTGCAAAAGTTTGAAATTCTTTTACGAATTCCTGAAACTCTATTCCGATACCAATCAGCTCCCCTGCTTTCTCCACGCCATACTTTTCTGTAAGATACCGGTCATATCCGATAATCTTGCGAATATAGTGAACCTGCAGATGAGGACTCTTGGTGCGCAGGGATTCCAGATCGCGAAACAATTTCCTGATCCGTTCCTGCAAGACAGGTGTATCCCGATAGTAAGCTGTCAATTCTGTTTCGCTGATTTGCTCCTGCGATACTGCTTCTCTTTTCAGATATCTGACGGGCCGATTCATAATCCGTAGGAAATGTTTGCGCATAAGCGCTCCCTTTCCCTGCGCCAACGCCATATATGCCATGATATCCTGGATCACAAAGTGTCGAAAACGGCTTTTCGGCGCTTCTTTCATGGTAAACGGTATCCCTTTCCTGCGAAGGGTCTGCGCCCACATGGCGCAGTCATAGTTCGTCCTGCATATCATCGCACATGCTTCCAGCGACTCCAGCTCTTTTTTTCGTGCCAGCTCTTCTGACAACCACTCTTCCTCTTCCGCTGCCGACCGGAATATCTGCAGATATAGTCCCGCCCTTTCCTCGTGAGCGGCGCGAACCTGCTTCTCCACACGGTTATGATTTTCGCTGATCACTCTGCCTGCAGCTTCCACGATCTGACTATTGCAGCGGTAATTGATATCCAGAAAAATTCTGTCGGCGGACGGGTAGTCCCTCATAAAATCCCGCATAATGCCGGGACTGGCCCCTCGAAATCCATAGATAGACTGGTCGTCGTCACCCACGATAAACAGATTATCTTCCGGTGCCGCCAAGAGTCTGATGATCTCGTACTGTTTCGGCGATATATCCTGAAATTCATCAATTAAAATGTATGAAAACTGTTTCTGCCAACGGGCCAGAATATCCGGCTGTGCTGTCAGCATATCATAACAATGACACAGAATGTCATCGAAATCCATCTGTTTAAATTCCCGCAAGTAGGAAGCATACTCTTCTGCCAAAACCAGATTGTCCTCTTCTCCGATCTTCTGCACCGGAAGCGGCTTTATAACGGAAGATGTCTTATAAGCGCTCAATGAAGCAATCACACTGTCCATGTCTTCTTCCTGCAGACATGCAAAACGCTTATGCATATGAATGATCTGTCTGATCAGTTTCCTCCTCTCAGTTTCCGTAATGATGACATAGTCGCGATACTGCGCAGATTGTTTCAGAATATGATAGAACACGGCATGAAAGGTGCCAAACCTGACCGGTGGTCTCTCCGGTTCCATGAGACGAAAGAAGCGTTCCTGCATTTCCAGCGCCGCCGCTTTCGTAAAAGTGATGACAAGAATATGTGACGGGTCTATGCCCTGTCCGTTGATGAGCTGTCTGATACGGTGTACGATGACGTAAGTCTTGCCGCTGCCGGGGCCGGCAAAAACCTGCGCTGCCCCGGCAGTATGCATTATAGCTTGTTCCTGATAGGGATTCCCCGTAAATTCAGGCATCTTGTAATTTCTCGATTCCTTTACGGATTCTTGCAAGAGACTCCTCCTTGCCAAGCACTTCCATGATCTCGGTAGCGCCTGCCGGTGTCATCTGCTTGCCGGAAACTGCCGTCCGTATCGGCCACATCACGTATCCGTTTTTACAGCCCTTCCGCTCCACGTAGGAAACAAGAGTCTGATACAGCGCATCATTGCTGTAATCCGTCTGCTCTTCCAGAAGCGGCAGAACCTCCTGCAATACCTCCAGTGAGGACTCTGTATTTGTCTTCATCTTCTTGTGGGTATACATCTCCACGTCATATTCCGGCAATTTCTCAAAGAAATCGACCATTTCCTTGATATCCGGGAAAATCTCTATTCTTGTCTTAACCATTGCGGCGATCTTATGAAGATCCAGATGTCCGCTGAGTGCTTCTTTCAAATACGGTTCCGCCATCTCATAGAACCGGTCGGCATCCATCGCCTTGAAATATTCGCCGTTCATCCATTTTAATTTCGTATAATCAAATACTGCCGGTGACTTGGACAGATGATGATAATCGAATTTACCGATCAGTTCTTCCAGCGTAAAGATCTCTGTGTTATCTTCCGGACTCCAGCCAAGCAGCGCCACAAAATTAACGATTGCCTCCGACAAAAATCCCTGTTCGATCAAATCCTCATAGGAAGAATGCCCGCATCTCTTGGACAATTTCTGGTGATTCTCGTCGGTAATCAGCGGACAATGCACATATTCCGGTACTTCCCAGCCGAATGCCTCATAAAGACGGTTATATTTGGGGGAAGACGACAGATATTCATTACCGCGCACCACATGGGTGATGCCCATCAGATGATCATCCACCACATTCGCAAAGTTGTATGTGGGATAACCGTCCGATTTAATCAGGATCATGTCATCCAGTTCCGCATTATCCACGCTGATATCTCCGTAGATGTCATCATGGAAAGTGGTAGTTCCCTCCGTAGGATTATTCTGTCTGATCACGTAAGGTTTTCCGGCGGCAAGATTTGCCTCCACCTCTTCCTTCGATAAATGCAAACAATGCTTGTCATAAACATTGATCTCCTTGCCCGCTACGGTACGTGTCAGGGATGCAAGACGCTCCTTATCACAGAAACAGTAATATGCCTCTCCCTTGTCCACCAGCTCCTTGGCGTATTGCAGATAGATCCCCTGCTTCTGACGTTCGCTCTGTACATAAGGTCCCACACCGCCGTCTTTGTCCGGTCCTTCGTCATGAAAAAGTCCGGTTTTCTCAAGCGTACGGTAGATAATATCCACCGCTCCTTCCACATAACGCTCCTGATCAGTATCCTCTATTCTCAGAATAAAGTCACCGCCCTCATGTTTTGCAATCAGGTAGGCATACAATGCCGTTCTGAGATTTCCTACATGCATGCGTCCCGTAGGGCTGGGTGCATATCTTGTTCTTATTTTCTGACTCATAATATCCTCCTTACTTCATAGCCGGAATCTTCCTGTCCGCCGCTTCCTTAAAGGAGCCTACCGCCTTCGACGCAGCCGGTATGGCAATATTCGTCCCGGCACCCGCCACACAGCCGCCCGGACATGCCATCCCCTCGATCAGACATCCGTTCTTCTTACCCGCCTTGGCGAGCATCAGCATCTTTTTACATTCGGATAAACTTTCCGCATGTTCGATATTCACTTCCACATCGGGATAGTACTCCCGCACACATTCCTCGATGGCGCTTGCCACACCGCCTGCCACAC
>CAMWXF010000183.1 GCA_947178115.1 uncultured Lachnospiraceae bacterium | reverse complement strand
TGAAGCAAAGGGATAAAAAGAGATTGTGAGAATAAGTTATGGACAGATTTAAGAAGTGGGTTATATCCACAATATCTGTAATCTTAATATTGTTTGTCCTTGTGGCGGCGCTGGTGGTCTTCGTGGATCCTTTCTTCCAGTACCATGCACCCCTTGAGAAGTTCCCCTATCTGGTGGACAATCAGCTCAGTCAGAATCCCGGAATGGCGAAGCATATGGAGTATGACAGTGTGATTCTGGGCTCTTCCATGACGGTGAATTTCAATACGCACTGGTTTGAGGAACTGCTGGGACGAAAAGCGCTGAAGTTAAATTACAGCGGCGCTTATCCGAAAGATCAGGCCAATATCATGGAGATCGTGTTTGACAGCGGACATGATGTGCAGGCGGTCTTTCTGGGGGTTGACGTGACGACTTACACCGGCGGCGTGGAGGAGACGAAGTACCCGATTCCGGAATACCTATATGATGACAACTACCTGAATGACGTGCAGTATCTTTTTAACAAGGACGTGGTCTTAAACTATATCTTAAGACCCCTTGCCGATCCTGATAAGACCGATCTTGCCACCGTGTATCAGAGCTGGTGGACGGATGAATATTATAATATCCAATGGGTCATGCATAACTACGAGCCACCTGCGCCGGTGTCCGAGGAGACACCGCCGGAGGCATATATTGAGAGTACGGACAAAAACTTGCGGGCTAATCTGTGCCCATATATCGAACAGAATCCGGATACGGTGTTCTATATTTTCTTTCCGCCCTACAGCATTTTGTACTGGAATGACGTGATGCAGGAGAATCATCTGGAAGCGACCATGGCGGAATATGCGCATATAGCCGAGACACTGCTTGCTTACGATAATGTGCGGATCTTCTATTTCCCTAATCGGGAGGAGATCGTGACAGACTTAAATAACTATGCGGATTATACTCACTACCACAGGGATATCAACCGTTATATGACGGAGTGCTTCGCAAACGGAGACTGCGAGGTGACATGTGCGGAAGAGATGGCGCAGGCGCTGGATGAGACACGGGATATGATAGGACGGTTTGATTTTGAGGGTTTATTTTCGGTGGAGTACTAAAAAAGGAACTTCTTGGGCGTGTGCCGGGAAGTTCCTTTTTGGTATGACTTATTCGCTTTCTCCTGCTGCCAGATTCGGGAAGATACATTCTACAAATCTTCTGGCTAACAGTTCTCTTCCTGCATCGTTGAAATGGATATAATCTGTCATGTAATCCAGATAATTATCCTCGTTGATGGAGCCGTAGAAATTATCAATCAGGGATATACCGCAATCGTTGGCGGCATCCAGTTCTTTCTGCAGATAGTGGCTTAATGTGCCGTGCCCCAAGTCTATACGGTCGCCGTTCTCGAAATTACCTTCCTCGTTGATCGTGTGACAGAAGGTGTGCGACATTACCACGATACGAATGTGCGGATACGCTTCCTGAATCGCTTTCGCGCCGGCTCTTAAAGCACCCGTGTAAGTGATGATGGAGTAGGGCGCATTGGGATCGTCGCAGGGACGCTTGTTGATATAGTCGCTGCCGTCATACATGATACAGATTATGTCGATACTGTTCATATCGAGGGATTCCAACATGGCTGCCGTCTTGGGAAAAGATTCATCATAGCTGTAGGTGGCGGCCGTCTTCATCAGGTCGAAATCTCCGGAAGCAAGGCTCTGTGCCACATAGGAGAAAGAGAATGCGTCCAGAATGTATCCGTTGTTATAGGCCTCAAACTGTGCCGCCATGGTGGTTCCGGTAAAGGAGCCGTTGTAGACGGTAGCGCCGGTTTTGGCAGCGATTTGTTCTGCCAGCCCTCCCTCCCCTTGATTCAGGGAAAAAGGATCGTCGCCCAGACACAGGATCGTCGTTACGCCGTCATCCTCATGTCCCTCCAGTTTGTCGGGAGCAAGGGGGATGATGCTGTCCATCGCCTCGATATCAAAATCTGTGGTTTGATAGTTCGGATCATAATCTGACGGAACTCCTTTATTCCATTTATATAGTCTGTATGCGGAAAAGCATGCGATAAGTACGATGGCACCCAAAAGGATCGCATGGATATTAATACCGCCTGATTTGCTTTTTCCGGCTGCAGAGTTCTGCTTTCCGGTTGTGGATTTGCGCTTTCCGGCTGCAGGTTTTCGGTTTTCGTCCGTGGGTGTAGGTTTTTCATCCGCGGAATCCGGGCTTTCGTCTAAGATTTCTTCTATATTCAGTTCTGTCTGTGCGACTCGTTTCTTCTGCTGTTTCTGGTCCATAACGGCCTCCTTTTTGCGCGTTCCGGTGTTTTGGTTCTTGCGGATGTCCGCGTTTGCATAATATCCATTATTTTACTATGAAAGTCCATAAAAATCCATGGCTTATGTTTTTTTTAATAAAATCTTTTGATTTAAGACGGAATGAAAAAGAGCGCTGCCGGAAATTCGCGTTTTTCCGGCAGCACTCTTAGACGGATTGTGTCGAATGGCGGTCAGACCACGGACACAGCGTTCTCCATCGGGGTTCTTTCTGCTAGGGTGTAAGTAGTGATAATGGTAGTGGTTGGGAACTGGGTCTGTAGTTCTTTATACCACTTGCTATACTTATACATACGGTAAGTGGTGCTTAACTTCTGTAGCTGTTCGGCGTCCGCGCAGCAATTACAGAACTGTTCCCTTGCCTCCATATCCATGGTGGCATAATCCATGTAAGTGATCTTCAGTTCCGCAATATTCTCACGGCACTTCGGACAGGTTTGTTTGTGTCCGTTTAGCATATAGACCCGATGGCAACGCTTACAATAGTGCATGTACATCATAGTAAAATCCCCTTTTCATTTTAAATGATTGTTGTAATTGTAAGGTTGCACTTGTATTGTGTCAGTTTAAGGTGATAAAGTCAAGCGAATTTTACCAGAATATGGCATAATAAGCGATGTAAAATATCGCGTACGGGCATTTGCAGGGATCAAATTTTATGTAAATCTTACCTGAAATGCTGAGATCGCAAAAAACCTTGAATCTATTGAGCTTCTATGCTATAATGTTACAAAAATGTTAAAAAGAAGGGTTTACATAAAAATGCAGAATAAAAAGAGCAATGCAAATAAAAAGAGAGAGTCCCGCAGACCGATTGAATTGGACGAATTTCTCATGGATGAAGACGGAATGTTTGACGATGAGGATGATGACAAGGTGACGGATGACACACTGGAATTCCTCTGTCTTGATGATGAAATGATAGACTCCTATCAACGCGGACGCGGACAGAATCCGGTGCGCGGGAAGACGTCTGCCCGAAAATCCGAAGCGTATGAAGAGGAAGCATACGAAGAAGACGAAGAGTATGAAGACGAGGCATACGAGGAAGATGAGGAGTATGAAGACGAAGAGTACGAAGAATCCGGAGTGTATGAAGGCAGAGAGTACGATGAAGAAGATGGTGAATATGACGACGAGGATGAAGACGGAGAATACGACGACGATGACGATGAGTACGAAGACGAAGAATACGACGAGGACGATGAGTACGACGGCGAAGAATATGACGAAGACGATGAAGAAGATGAAGACTATGAAGACGAAGAATATGATGAGTATGACGATGATGACAGCGTGATCGTGCGCATCCGTCATTTCCTGGAGGATATGAGTACTTTGGATGTGGTGGTGGCCATGCTGGGAGTTGTGGTTCTGGCGGGTGTGATCGTTACCGGAGCGCTTTATGCCAATGCGAAGTCCATAGAGAAACAGGTGGCTGCATTTGCAACAGTAGGAGAGGAGATGGAAGGTATCTCCGTGATCGGGGAGAGCGGGCTTGTGGCGGTTTCCGAATCCGCAAGACTTGCCGGTATGATCGAACTTACGGAAGAACCGGAGCAGGAAGAGCAACCGCACGAGGAGCAGGAGGATCAGAACAAGGAGATTGAAGTAGTGCTTAATCTCACGTCCATCCAGTCGGATCTTAAGATCAAGTTTGTCAATAAAGAGACGGGCAAGTTGATCGGAGGTCTGCCATTTGAGGTGGAAGTGACAAATGGTAAGAAGAATTTTGGCTTAAAAGACGAAGATAAGGATGGTATCATTTATCAGACTGGAATCGAAGCAGGAACCTATCAGGTGACGGTTAAGCCTTTTGCGGGTAATGAGCATGCGAAGTATAAGCTGCCTGCCTCAGCCAGCAGTATTAAAGTCACAGATACCATTGCTTATAAAAAGGTGAATGTGGCGGATGAGGTGAAGTCGGAGTCTGAGATAAATGCGGCGGCAGAGGATAAAACTGTACAGAATACCGTAGTGGAATCCGCGCTGACCGACACGGTGGAGTGGGTGGAATCTACGAAGACACCGATCGGGGAAGGTACGGCAGTCTATGAGGAGGTTTCCAAGAAAGATATCCCGGACCCTTGGACGGTCAGCGGCGATTACAGGAAGCTGGTGGAAGAAGGGGATGGTACAGAGGAGGATCCGGCAAATATATCTATCAGTTTAAGCAGCGGCAGCTTAAGTCTGGACAAGGGAAAGAGCGCATCGCTTAGTGTGAGTGTCAGTGGTACAAGCCTTCGTTATACGGTAGAGTGGAGCAGCAGTGATACCGCAGTAGCGACAGTGAGTGAAGGTAGTGTTGCCGGAGTCGGCGTGGGAAGCGCGACGATTACCGCACGTGTGGCAATAGGCAGCATGATTCAGGAACTGACTTGTTCTGTCACGGTCAGCGAACCGGAAAAAACGGATGAGGGCGACGGCGGCGAGAATACAGATAATAAAGATGATAAGGATAA
>CAMWXF010000182.1 GCA_947178115.1 uncultured Lachnospiraceae bacterium | reverse complement strand
GAAAAAGGCATCGTGAAGAATCCCCGTGACGGCGTAAAGATCCTTGGTAACGGAGAACTTACTAAGAAGCTCGACGTGAAGGTAAATGCCTTCAGCGCATCCGCGAAAGAAAAGATCGAGGCACTTGGTGGAACAGCAGAGGTGATTTAATGCTTACAACCTTAAAGAATGCGTTTAAAATCAAAGAAATCAGAAAGAAACTTTTCTTTACATTTATGATGTTGGTTGTGATCCGTTTCGGATCACAGCTCCCTGTTCCGGGCATCAACAGAAGCTTCTTTGCGGACTGGTTTTCACAGCAGACCGGAGATGCTTTCAACTTCTTCGATGCTTTTACGGGAGGTTCGTTCCTGAACATGTCTGTTCTGGCGCTTAATATTACGCCGTATATTACATCGTCCATTATTATGCAGCTTATGACGATAGCGATTCCGAAACTGGAAGAGATGCAGCGTGACGGTGCCGACGGCAGGAAGAAAATTGCTTCCATCACGAGATATGTGACGGTGGCGCTTGCGCTTATTGAATCCAGTGCTATGGCGATCGGCTTCGGACGTCAGGGATTGCTGCAGACATATAATGTCATTAATGTGATTACGGTTATTGCGGCGTTGACAGCCGGCAGTGCGTTTCTTATGTGGATCGGAGAACGGATTACGGAGAGCGGTGTAGGCAATGGTATTTCAATTGTTTTGACGATCAATATCCTGTCACGTATACCGCAGGATATCACGCAGTTATTTGAGCAGTTTGTGATCGGTAAATCCATTGCAAAGGGTGCTGTGGCGGCGATCATTATCATTGCAATCATTATACTGATGGTAGTGCTCGTTATTATCTTAAATGACGGCGTTCGTAAGATTCCGGTACAGTATGCCAAGAAAGTACAGGGCAGGAAGATGGTTGGCGGTCAGATGACAAGCCTGCCGTTAAAGGTGAATACCTCAGGTGTTATTCCGGTAATCTTTGCCTCTTCCCTGATGCAGCTTCCGGTAATTGTTTGTTCATTTTTCGGCATTACCGGCACAGGTGTGTGGGGTGAGATTTTGAAAGGAGTAAATTCCAATTATTGGTGCAATCCGAAACAGCCGGTGTATTCCGTTGGACTGCTGGTATATGTTGCACTGGTTATCTTCTTTGCGTACTTCTACACATCCATTACGTTCAATCCTTTAGAGATTGCGGAGAACATGAAGAAGCAGGGCGGATTTATTCCGGGTATCAGACCGGGCAAGCCTACCAGCGATTATCTGAATAAGGTGCTTACCTATATTATTTTCATTGGCGCGGTAGGACTTACGATCGTATGTGTTGTGCCGTATTTCTTCAACGGAGTATTTGGTGCAAGCGTATCCTTCAGCGGAACAAGCCTGATTATTATCGTGAGCGTTGTTCTGGAGACGATCAAGCAGATAGAATCACAGATGCTGGTTCGTAATTATAAAGGATTTTTAAACGATTAATTTATATGGAAATGATGGGGACGAGCAGGGCAACCGAGGCGTCCCTTACGTTTCATTGAAAAATAAAGATTTTTTAATCGCAAATTTGTGCCCTGCGGCTATAAATCCGCAGGTTATGAGAAAGGCGTGGGTATCAGTTATGAAGATAATTATGTTGGGTGCACCCGGCGCAGGTAAGGGAACACAGGCGAAAATGATTGCGGAGAAATATGAAATTCCGCATGTATCCACGGGTGACATTTTCAGGGCAAATATTAAGAATGGTACGCAGCTTGGCATGGAAGCGAAACAGTACATGGATCAGGGATTGCTCGTTCCGGATGAGCTGACGGTCAAGATCCTGCTCGACAGAGTGGCGAAGGAAGATTGCAAGAACGGCTATGTGCTGGACGGTTTTCCGAGGACCATTCCGCAGGCAGAGGTACTGGACAAGGCGCTTAGTGAGCTGGGAGATAAGATCGACTATGCAATTAACGTGGATGTGCCGGATGAAAATATTGTAAGAAGAATGGGCGGCAGACGTGCATGCCTTTCATGCGGAGCCACATACCATATTGAGCATGTACCGCCTAAAACGGAAGGAATCTGTGACAGCTGCGGACAGGAGCTGGTGCTGCGTGACGATGATAAGCCGGAGACGGTGCAGAATCGTCTGAATGTATATCATGAGCAGACACAGCCGTTAATTGAGTTCTACAGCAAGAAGGGCGTATTACAGACGGTAGACGGCACGATGGATATGAACGATGTGTTTGAGGCTATTGTGACAGCCTTGTCATAAAATATACAAAAGAGAAATTGACGTGTGAGAAGCGCTGTGGGAGAGAAAAAGGATGGCAATAACGATTAAATCGCCCGGAGAAATTGAGTTGATGCGGGAATCGTGCAGGCTGCTTAGTCTGGTTCATAATGAACTGGCGAAGGTGATCAGGCCGGGGATATCCACGAAGGAAATTGACAGAGTGTGTGAGGAGCTCATACGCAGTTACGGGTGTACACCGAATTTCCTGCACTATCAGGGGTATCCGGCGTCTGTGTGTGTCTCTGTGAATGAGGAAGTGGTGCATGGTATTCCGAGAGAAGATCATATCATTCAGGAAGGCGATATCGTCAGTCTGGATACGGGACTGATCTATCGGGGGTATCATTCCGATGCGGCCAGAACCCATGCGGTGGGGCAGATCAGCGCCGAAGCGCAGAAATTGATTGACGTGACCAGACAGAGTTTCTTTGAAGGGATCAAGATGGCGAAGGCGGGCAATCATCTCCATGATATTTCCAATGCTATCGCTGCATATGTTACGCCGTACGGTTACGGTATTGTCAGAGATCTGGTGGGACACGGCATAGGCACCAGCCTGCATGAATCGCCGCAGATTCCGAACTTTGCACTGAGGAGAAGAGGACCGAAGCTGCGTCCGGGCATGACGCTGGCGATTGAACCGATGATCAATATGGGTACGGAGGATGTGGAGTGGCTGGATGACGGCTGGACGGTAGTCTCGGCGGATCATTCCCTATCGGCACATTACGAAAACACGGTGTTGATCACGGAAGGTGAGCCGGAGATCCTGACGCTGTGACGGAATCAGGAAATGAGAAGGATTTGTGTCTGTGCGCCGCTTATTTAACCATGGTGATGTGCGGAAATGGAGTAGAATATGATAGGAATGCTGGCAAGCTCTAAAGCGGGGCACGATCAGAAAACCGTATATGTCATAATAGATGAAGACGACGAATATGTATATTTAGCCGACGGCCGAAGCAGAACCGTGGACAGACCGAAGAAGAAAAACAGGAAGCATATTCAGATTATTAAGAAGAAACAGATGATAAGACCGGCGGACGGTTATAAAGATTTGGAAATCAAGAGAGTGATCAAACAATATCAGGAGGAAGCAAATGTCAAAAGCTGATGTAATCGAAATTGAGGGAACAGTCATTGAGAAGCTGCCGAACACCATGTTTCAGGTTGAACTGGAGAACGGGCATGTGGTGTTAGCGCACATAAGCGGTAAACTCCGCCAGAATTTTATCCGTATTCTGCCCGGTGACAAAGTAACACTGGAGCTGTCACCCTATGACTTATCCAAAGGCAGAATTATCTGGCGTGATAAATAAGAAAAAAGACCTTGCCAAAGATTGGGTATGGTGGTATAATATAAAACGGTCTTTTTTGAAAGGAGGGTTTGAGATGAAAGTAAGGTCATCAGTAAAACCGATCTGCGAAAAATGCAAGATCATTAAAAGAAAAGGAAAGATCAGAGTAATCTGTGAGAATCCGAAACATAAGCAGGTACAAGGTTAATCCCCGAACGATTTAGTTTAACGGGGTTCTTGCCTATTTTATATAGATGCCGGAGCCTAATGGGAGATTACTTTTTGATACCAACAATTATGTTTGGAAAGATCGGATATCTGATCCGGTTGGGTAGAACCTACCCCAATCAATTAGTAAGGCGGGCAAAGTCCGCTTACGGGATTTGCTTCGCAAACTTGGACGCAGTCTCGTACGAAACGTAAAGAAAATGGAGGAAACGTAAATGGCTCGTATTGCAGGTGTTGACTTACCCAGAGAGAAACGTGTGGAGATTGGACTTACTTATATCTACGGTATTGGTAGAGTAAGCTCCAACAAGATTCTGGAGGCAGCAAACGTAAATCCGGATACCCGTGTCAGAGAATTAACTGACGATGAGGTAAAGAGAATTGCCGAAGTGATCGACAAGGATTACATGGTGGAAGGTGATCTGAGAAGAGAGATCGCACTGAACATCAAGCGTCTTCAGGAGATCGGATGTTACAGGGGTATCCGCCACAGGAAGGGACTTCCGGTTCGTGGTCAGAAGACTAAGACCAATGCAAGAACAAGAAAAGGTCCGAAGAGAACAGTAGCAAATAAGAAGAAATAAGATGAACCCGGAATCGGGAATTCTGAAAAGTTGTGTAGTAATTGAAGTTAGCAGATTAGGAGAAAGTAGGTTAGTTTATTATGGCTAAAAAAGTTACAAAAAAAGTGACAAAAAAGCGTGTAAAGAAAAACGTTGAACGTGGACAGGCACATATCCAGTCTTCTTTTAACAATACGATCGTTACCTTGACAGATACAGAAGGTAATGCGTTAAGCTGGGCAAGTGCAGGTGGTCTTGGTTTTAGAGGTTCAAGGAAATCTACTCCATATGCGGCACAGATGGCTGCAGAGACAGCGGCTAAGGCTGCTTTAGTACATGGTTTAAAGACAGTAGATGTTATGGTTAAGGGTCCGGGTTCGGGTCGTGAGGCAGCAATCCGTGCATTGCAGGCATGCGGTCTGGAAGTGACAAGTAT
>CAMWXF010000181.1 GCA_947178115.1 uncultured Lachnospiraceae bacterium | reverse complement strand
TCCTCTCCCGATATGAACAACATCGACAGCGTCCTTCCGAAAAAGATAATCACCAGACCCGCCACCGTTCCATATAACACCCCGATCGCAGTTCCCTGTTTGATTCCCGATTTGATACGTCTCATCTTGCCGGCGCCGAGATTCTGACTGCAAAAAACGGAAACGCCCGTCGCCAGCGCATCAAAAGGACACATCATAAACTGTTTGATCCTCATACCGGCCGTAAAGCCTGACACATATATACTGCCCAAACCGTTATTGGCGGACTGCATGACCATACTCCCGATGGCGGTAATGGAATATTGCAGCCCCATGGGAATTCCCATCGCCAACATCATTTTGATTGTATCCCCATCAATATGACACTCCTGTCGTTTTAATCGCAGGATGGGAATCTTTTTTCTCATATAAACATAACAAAGTATACCGCTTACTGCCTGCGACGTGATCGTTGCCAGCGCCGCGCCTGCACATCCCAAGTGAAGGACAAGAATACAGAACAAATCCAAAACGATATTCAGCACCGTAGAAAAGGCAAGAAACATAAACGGTGTTCTGCTGTCACCCACCGACCGGAATATACCTGCCAGCAAATTGTACAGTAAGTTAAAAGGAATCCCCATAAAGATGATCACCAGATACCGGTAAGCATTCGTATAGATGTCCTCCGGCGTAGAGAGCAGATGCAGTATCTGCGGGCATAACAATACACAGGATACCGTCAACACTACCGCAAAGATTCCTGTCAACACCATCCCGTGGAAAATATCGCTCCGCAGCTTGTCATAATCCTGTGCGCCGAAACTACGCGCAACCGGAATGCCGAATCCACAGCAGACACCGATACAGAATCCCAGCACAAGAAACTGCACGCTGCTGGAAGCACCCACTCCCGCCAATGCATCCGCCCCTAAGATACGCCCTACGATCGCAGCGTCTATGATATTGTAAGTCTGCTGCAACAGATTTCCGATCAACAGAGGCACCGCAAACTGTAAGATCAGTGGAAGCGGTTTCCCCTCTGTCATACTCTTGGTCATATGTATTCTCCCATCATTCACACGGGAGCGTAAATCCCCACTGCTCCCTGACCGCGTCCAGAATCTTCATCAACCGAAACGTCTCGCTGTGCGGCATTTCCTCGCACTCAACCTGCCCGGCTCTGATCGCACGTACACAGGCAAGCGTCTCGTACTCGTAACCGTTGATCTGCTCCGGCACCTGATACCGGGCAGTCATTTCTTTTTGTTCGTTAAATACGCGAATTTCCTGACAGTTGTTGATCTCATTAAACTCCATATATCCTTTGTCGCCGTTAATAATCCCACGGTTTCCCATATATGCCAGCATATTGCTGTGCAAAACCGCCATCTTCCCGTCCTCAAAAGTCAGGGTGATCCCATTCATCCAGTCTACGCCTTGCGGGGACATGACCGCGCTCGACTGAATTTCTTTCACCGGACTCTTGAAAATCTGCAACGCAAGATTGAGCGGGTAGACGCCCAGATCCAAAAGTGCGCCGCCTGCCAATTCCGGATTACTCAATCTCTCGACATGGGTCAGCGGTGCGCCGAAATCCGCTATGACAGAATGCACCTCACCGATAGCCCCCTGTGCGATCAGATCGTCGATCATCTTCCTGCTGGGCATATATCTGGGCCAGAATGCCTCCGCCAGAAGAAGCCCTTTGCTTCTCGCCAGTGTGATCAGTTCTTCCGCCTGCTTCGCATTTACGGTAAAAGCTTTTTCCAACAGCACATGCTTCCCATGCTCCAGACACAGCTTCGTATAAAGGTAATGGTGTGAGTGCGGCGAAGCCACATACACTAATTCCACCTGCGGATCTTTTACCATCTCCTCATAAGAACCGTAGGCCTTCTCAAATCCCCATTTATCTGCAAAACTTCTGGCTCTGTCATAATTTCTGGAAGCAACCGCATAGCATTCGATTTCCTCAAGCCGACTTACCGCCTCCGCCATGCTGTTAGCAATACCGCCCGGCGCCAAAATGGCAAATTTTAATTTATTCATATTTACTCCATTTCTACGCTGCTTAGCAGCCCAAATCCATATCTTAATCCGCAAATTGTCAATCCGTTTGTTATGTAATCACTTTTCTTCACTATTCTTATTCTTCAACTTATCGATCCATTCTACGATCGCCACAGCCGCATAGCTGATCGCAATACCGCTGATTATGCCAAACAGCACATCACTGGGATAGTGCACTCCCACATACAGCCGGGACAATGCAATCAAAATAGCCAGAACAAGCGCCGGAACCCCGTATTTCTTAGGAAGCTCCCGGAACATAACACATGCCACCGCAAATGAACTGCCCGCATGTCCCGACGGGAAAGAATATTCCCCCGGTTTCGGCACCAGATAAGTCAGTCCTGCTATCACCTCGTAAGGTCTGGTTCTGGCGACCAGATTTTTCAGCAGTATATTATTCACTAATAATGTACCGAGCAACGCCGCAGTCATCATACAGCCGACTCGCCTCGTCTTAGGAATAATCAACATAATAAGCGTCAGGAGTATCCATATTCCGCCTCCGTTTCCAAGTGTTGTGATAAACTTTACAAACGGAGTCAATATCGGAGTTCTGATATAATCCTGAATAAATAATAGTATGTTACCGTCCAAATTTAATAACCATTCCAACATATTCTCACCTCGCTTTTTTCCATTATATCACAATATGGAAAATACCACACCGTAGTTCCATACTATTTTTCAGCCCATATTAAGTCTCCCAAACACCTTCCGCGCCTCAACCGCAATGACCAGTGATACGATCCCCGCAAACAACACTACCGCCGCCTCGCACCCATCACACAGTTCAAACAGGAACCCGTACATTGCATTGCCAAAGGGCTGTGCGCACATCGCGCCTGTCATCGCCACGGCAATTACTTTGCCGACCAGATTCTGCGGTGTTTCCGTCTGCATAAAGGCCATCATCTGTACCGTAAATACAGTGGAGACCACCATGATCGCAAAACAGCACACTGTAATCGTCATATAAACTGCCATGCCCGAATCCGACTGTAAAAGTGCGAAGCCAATGGGGAATACACAAACTGCCCCCGCAATCAACAGATTACCGGCTTTACCGATCTTCAATTTGTCCGCCAGGGCACCGGCACCGATGCCGCCCACGATACCGCCTGCTGCCAATGCTCCCTGCGCATAACCGTACAACAAATTCGCCTGCTCTGCCGTAAACGGAAGTACTTCGGTAATCAGATAGGGAAGACCCACTATAATCATAGCGGATAAGAACAAGTTAATGCTGCAGACTATGAGAAGCCCCTGCCCGATGATCGGCTTTTGCCTGCAAATGAAATAAACGCTTTCCTTCAAGTCTTGTAGTGCCGTCCCTATGATACTTCCTGCCGGCTCCTGTTTCCGATAAGGAATCCGAATAAAAATCTCCATCACAGCCGACACTACGAAACTGGCAACACTGATTTCCAACACCGGAAGCAGTCCGTATGCACTGTACAGAATACCTCCAAACACCGGGCCGAGTAACGACGCGAAGGAACTGATCACATTAATCACCGCATTGGCGCGCATAACCTCGTCCTGCGCCACCAGTACCGGAATACTTGCCTGTACGGCAGGCTGGTAGGCTCCCGCGATTCCGTATAAGAGCATTAATACGATCGTAAGCAAAAGCACCAGACTGACATGATCCATTAACAGCATAAACAGCAAGATCAGCCCGGCTGTGGAAAAATCCAGTATTACCATAATATTCCGTTTATTGACCCGGTCTGCAATCATCCCGCCCACAGGCGATAGCAGAACCGCCGGAATAAATGATATTGCCATCACCGTCCCGTACAACGCAGAAGAGCCCGTCTGATTCAGTAAATAAAGCGGCAATGCAAACCGAATCGCCGCATTGCCGAATAGGGAGATAATCTGTCCGATTACCACCAATGTAAAATCTCTTGTAAACAGTTTCTTTTCCATGATAATAGTCTCCTTTTTCCATCCATTTTTCTATTATCATAGAGTTGCAACTCCGGTTGCGCGACACATTTCGGGTGTCAAATCCGCTCCTATAGGTTGCGCAACCGTCAGTTCTCTTCGCAGCGGATTCCCATTTTCTTCCACTTCACGCCGTCTCCCAGTCTCACAACACAAACATGAGAAACATTACCACATATGCCTTCCGCAGATCTCTGTTTACCACCAGGTACACACTGCCCAACGCCACACCGAGAAAGATTCCTGTTATGCCTGTCAGAATATCTTTCGTAAACAAGTGCGCAAGTCCCCATGTCACCCCGCAGATGATTCCACCGAAAGGAAAGTTCTCCTTATGGAACCACACTTCGCACGCTTTCTGTCCAAATACGATAATCAGCAGAAACAACATCGTCTCGAAGGCATAATATATGTACTGGAAGGTGAAAAGCAAGAGTCCTTTTCCCGCATATTCCAGATATACTTTAAATCCGTCCCAGATCATATAATCGACTCCGAATGCTGTAGCGATAAACAGCACACATACCCCCACTCTTATAAGGCTTAACTTATCTCCTTTTTGTGTCAAAGGGAACTGATATTTCGTTCCCGATGTCCTGATCAGAACAACTGCAAAAATTCCCCACGTGATACAGGTCAGAATCCAGTGTATAATGGTCTGTCCTGATGTCCACTCCTGCATCGGCGCACCATACAACACAGGTTCCAACAGATATGCATAAAGCACTTCCATACCCAGACCGCCGAATGCATACAATCCAAGTCCCAGATAATCCATTCCCGTTATTTTCGTTTTTCCTTTTT
>CAMWXF010000180.1 GCA_947178115.1 uncultured Lachnospiraceae bacterium | reverse complement strand
TATATAATCTGCAGACCCGTCATACGGAAGGTTATTTTGAGGAACAGTACGGCATCACGGAGGATAATCTGATTGTCGTTAAGCAGGATAATCGTGTGTCCGTCGGTGCGGATGAGGATCTGAAATTGTATGAGGAACTGTTGACATTTGCAAAGGAGCAGGATCTGTCACAGCCTGAAAACTATGATCGGATCGGACAGATGATGGATATTCAGAGTTTTATAGATCAGTATTGTTTTGAGATATACATAGGGAATACGGATTGGCCGTTGAATAATGTGTGTTGCTGGCGCAGCAGAACGGAGAATGAAGACTCCGATTACGAGGATGGAAAGTGGCGGTGGGCATTATATGACACTGATGAATCAACCGGAATCTATGATGAGGGCATGAGTACCTATTCCTCCAATGCATTTCTGGAGGAGGCACACTGGTTTGGCAGTCCGTTGACGACACCGCTCATGTCTAACCTGATTGAGAATGATGAGTTCAGACGGCAGTTTACCCTGACATTTTTTGACATGGTAAATAAAAACTTTGCGTATTCTCAGGTTCATGATAAACTATATAAGATAGCGGAACTTTATGCGGAGCCCATGGTGAAAAGCTATCACAGGTTTAACGAAGGAGAGTTTACGTTAGATACTTTCCGAAATAATGTTGCGGTAATAGATGAGTATTTTCAAAAACGTCCGGATTATATCATTCCGTATTTTACAGAAGCCTTGAATTTATCCGGTAGGGAAGGAAATGTGACATTGCAGACAGTCTGTGTGTTGCAGGGTGCAGAACCTGAAAAGGAAACTGCGGTGTTGGCGGAGGAAGGCGGATATATTGTGCTCAATACGATCGTTCCGGAACTGAAACAGGGTAAATGGAGTGGCATATATCCGACAGACTATCCGATCACAGTTACGGCGCGGGCATTTGAGGGGTATCAGTTTATCGGCTGGCAGGGAGTTTATGAGTCGGCCGGAGAGACAATAGAAGTGGATGTACCTGAAGAGGGGATCTGTCTGAGGGCGGTTTTTGAAACGATAGAATAGTTTTATAAGGGGAGAAAAAAGTGGTTTGTGTGATCATATTGCTATTGTTGGTGCCGGGAATGCTTACCTGGAGAATTGCGGGTGAGGGGGAGCCGACAGGGTGGAAGGATGTGCTTAAGGTACTTGTCAACTGGCTGGTGCATGATCTGATTATCGTATGCCTTGTGTATGCAGCGCTTTATATCATGAAGGGAGTTGTCACGATCAGCTTTTCCACCACATATCTGGGCGAGGAAGTATACTATTCAATTTATGACATAAGCTTTGTTTTCCGTTATTCGGCGATGGCGCTGTGCGCGTCCGTGGGATTGGGTGTAGTGGAACGGATCATTGCAAAAATGATTGCCAGGAGAAAGGTATAGTGTGAGAAAAGCATTAAGTAACTCTAAGAGAATAAGAGGAAAATGTGCCATTGCCATAGCCTGTGCCGTTTTTATGTTATGCGCCTGCTCCGAAGAGGTTTCTCCGGGCAGTGCTAATCTACCGGAAGGGATAGAGAGCGATATCTTTGTTGTCACCGAACAGGACCGTAAGACGGAGGCCGGATATGACGCTCAGATTGATTTAAATAATATAGCGGGCACGTTCATGATCACGGAAGGCGGCGATTATCTGTTATATGGCAGCACAGAAGGACAGATAGTAGTAGAGGCTTACGAGGATGAGTTGGTGCACTTATATCTTGCGGGTGTAAATATTAAATCCCTGTCGGGTCCCGCGATTTACGTGTCTTCTGCCGCCAAAGTAATTGTGACACTGGTGTCAAATACAGACAATACACTTTCGGATTCAGTAGACTACAAAGGATATGAAGACACAGAGAGCTGTCTCTATTGTGTGGCGGATCTGACTATAAACGGAGATGGGAATTTATATGTTTATGGCTATTATGCAGATGGTATCCGCAGTAAGGACAGGATCAAGATCTTGAGCGGTAAGATTGATGTGCAGGCCAAAGGCGATGGCATCCGTGGTAACGATGGTATTTTGGTTAAAGATGGTGTGTTGAAAATACAGAGTGAGAGCAATGGATTGCGGACAGCCAATCAGGGAACCGGAGAGAAAGGCAGCATAGAGATTTGCGGTGGGACGCAAGAGATTACGTCCGGCGGAAGCGGGATCTATTCGATTTCCAATCTGTATATGCAGAACTGCAAAAGCAGTATTCGTTCCGTGAAGGAAAAGACGAGAGCGGAAGGTATTTGTTATATTACGGAAGGATGTATGGATTGAGCATCTGTACAGCTGATATGGGATGGTAAAGAACGCGGTGAAATACAGACATGAATATAAATATGTGATAGACATGATGCAGAAAGAACTGCTGCAGATTTATACGGCAGGTATCCTGCAGACGGACGAACATGTGGAAGCAAATGGGGAGTATCTCATCCGCAGCCTGTATTTTGACAGCTTGGATGATAACTGCTATTATGAGAATGAGAACGGCGATGACCCGCGCGAGAAATACCGTATTCGATTCTATAATTGTGACAGCAGCCGGATCAGTCTGGAATGCAAAGCTAAGACGAGAACCATGACAAGGAAAACCTCCTGCCTGATTACACGCGGTCAGTGCGAATGCTTTATGGACGGCATGATACCGGAGCCCGAGCGGGAAGTTGCGTCTAACCAAGTTGCCATGTTTGAACAAATGCGGTTAAAGAATTTACGACCGGTAGTGATTGTCCAGTACACAAGGGCGCCCTATATTAACCCGGCGGGAAATGTAAGAGTTACCTATGATGACAATATCGCCTCATCCAATGATATAGCCGGATTTTTGAATCGGGATATTCCTCTTAGAAGCGTGTTGTCAACGGGGCACAGCATTCTGGAAGTGAAGTGGGATGAGTTTTTGCCGTCATATATTAAGGAACAGTTGAATCTGGATTCCTTGCAGTGGACGAGCTTTTCCAAGTATTATCTTTGCAGGAAATATAATTGCTACGGAGGCGTAAGAGTGTGAGTTTTGCAGATGTATTTAAAAAATCTTTTTTAGAAGGTTATACTTCTGTCAGTATTGATATTGCAGAAATTGCGATGTGTATGGTGATCACGGTGCTGATTGCGGCATACATTTTTGCCATTTACCGCATTATGACAAGAAATGCATTTTATAACCGCAATTTCAATTTATCGCTCATGGCGCTGGCGGTTATCACGGCGGCGATTATATTGACGATCCAGTCGAACATCGTTATCTCCCTCGGTATGGTGGGCGCGTTGTCTATTGTGAGATTTCGTACGGCGATCAAAGATCCGATGGATTTGGTGTTCCTGTTTTGGTCTATTAGTGTGGGCATTATCTGTGGGGCAGGATTTGCGGTCGTGGCGGTGGTTGCATCGATAGTCATAACTGTGATAATATTATTATTTGACAGGATGCCTGTTAGTACGGCGGCAGTGATTTTATTGGTGAACGCCGTTGATTATAAAGCGGAAAGCCGTATCATGGATGTGGTCGGGAAACATTGCAGCATGTACAAGATCAAAGCGCGGAATTTGTTGAAAGATAAGATGAATATGGCGATTGAAGTGAAGACAGATGAAGGTGGAGCGATGGTAGAGGAGCTCATGGAGCTTGATAGTATTACGTCAGCTTCTTTAGTTGATCATGACGGAGAGGTAACTTTCTGATCGGGAAGGCAGGAGAGAAGAGGTATGAAGGGAATAATCTTGGCGGGTGGTTCGGGAACCCGTCTGTATCCGTTGACGAAGGCAGTTTCCAAGCAGATTATGCCGGTGTATGATAAGCCGATGATCTATTATCCATTGTCCATATTGATGTTGGCAGGGATCAGGGAAGTATTGATTATCTCTACACCCAGAGACCTTCCGGTGTTCCGGGAGTTGTTCGGCACGGGTGAGCAGCTGGGACTGCGTATGGAGTATGCCGTGCAGGAATCTCCCAGAGGGTTGGCGGATGCTTTCATTATCGGGGCGGATTTTATCGGGGATGACAGTGTGGCTCTGATATTGGGTGACAATATTTTCTACGGCCAGAGTTTCTCCAAGGTGCTTAGAGAGGTGGCATCCAGACAGAAAGGTGCGACGATCTTCGGTTATTATGTCAGGGACCCGAGAGAGTACGGTGTAGTGGAGTTTGACGAGAACGGCAAAGCGATTTCCATCGAGGAGAAGCCGGAGAATCCGAAGAGTAATTATGCAGTGCCGGGTTTATATTTCTATGACAATGACGTGGTGGAGATTGCGGCGAATGTGAAGCCTTCCGCCAGAGGTGAGATAGAGATCACTAGTATCAATAACGAGTATCTGAGCAGAGGAGAGCTTCGTGTGGAGACGCTGGGACGCGGATTTGCATGGCTGGATACAGGGAACCATGATTCCCTGCTTGATGCGGCGGATTTCGTGGCTGCTTTCCAGAAAAGGCAGGGACTGTATATCTCGTGTATTGAGGAGATCGCATACAAGAGAGGCTTTATTACCAAAGAACAACTGCTGAAGCTGGCAGAACCGTTGATGAAGACAGATTACGGTCAGTATATGGTTGAGGTTGCCAATGGACTCTAAGAGAATGAGAAGAATGCTGTTTGTCATGATCCTCATGTTCGTGGTGTTAATCGGTGTGATTGCGGCTACGAATCTTGAAACTGTCAAAAAGAAGCTGGGATTAGCGGCAGACGTGCAGATAGAAGAGACAGCGGTCATGGAAGTGGCGGATAACGGGCAGAGAGGAAGCGATCTGTCTGCTTTTCTGCGGGATGAAACTTTCTTCGATCCTGAAGTGAAATTTAAGAGCATAGAGACTTA
>CAMWXF010000179.1 GCA_947178115.1 uncultured Lachnospiraceae bacterium | reverse complement strand
AGCCGACTTGTATGAGGTTTCGGAGGACGGCAGCTGCAAGCAGTATCTGACCTTAGATGACAGTCCGCAGATCATAAAGTTTGTAGGAAACCGCATGATCATTGACGGGTATGATTTTAAGGAGCTTCTGATCTATGACATGGATCAGGAAACATATGTGGAAGATGATGTTCTGGCGGATTTCTTTCATGAGAATTATAAGGATCGGAGTTTTAACGGTGGCAGCTTCTATGATCTGTTCTTTTTTACTGGAGAAGATGGCGTACTGTATCTGGCGGGTAAAAACGGGCTGTATCGGCACGTGATCGGCGGCAGCGCCATGGAGCAGGTGATAGACGGGAGCCTCACGACCTTCGGTAATCCGGCGTATAAGCTGATCGGCATGACGAAGTCGGATAACAATGAGTTTATGGCGATATTTACGAATGCAAGGCTTGTCCGCTTCGTATACGACCCCAATGTACCTACAGTGCCGTCGAAGAAGATCAAGGCATACAGCCTGAAGGATAACAGTGCACTGCGGCAGGCAATCAGTCTCTACCAGACGGCTGATCCGGATGTGTATGTGGAGTATGTGATCGGTATGAGTGAGAACGATGCCGTTACGAGGGACGATGCTGTCAAGAAATTAAACACGGAGATTGTGGCAGGCAACGGACCGGATCTGTTGATCTTAGATGATCTGCCGGTGGAGTCTTATATAGAAAAAGGGCTTCTGAGGGATCTGAGTCCGATTTTGGACAGTCTCACCGGTGATGAAGAGCTTTTTGATAATATTGTGGATTCATTCCGTCAGCAGGATCATGTGTATATGGTTCCCTGTGATATCAATCTTCCCGTATTGCTGGGGAGGAAGCAGGATATTGCAGGTGCAGAGAATCTGGAAACTTTTGCTGACTGTGTGGAGAAGATCAGGCAGGAGCACCCGGAAGACGATATTTTCGCGGTTGCTTCCGCCAAGGCAATCATGAAACTGCTTACACCGGTCTGCGCGCCTTCATGGGTCGCAGAGGACCAAGCGGTGGATAAAGAGGCGGTGGCGGAATTCTTCACACAGACAAAGCGGATCTATGACGCGCAGATGGATGGTCTTTCGGAGAAGGCAGCGGAGCGGTGGTTGAAGGACGCAACCGACTATTATATGACGTATTACGGTGTTGCACCGGAGGATTATGAGTATTTCAATTATGGTGTCAGCGAGTTGGAATATATGGTCGGGTATAAGCAGTTAATGTTAGGAACGATAGGATATACGTATGCCTATGCGGAGCTGAATTCCGTATCTAAGACGGCGGGATATGAAGATAATATCTGGAAACCGTTAAACGGGCAGAGCAGCAATGTGTTCTATGCGGATACGCTGGCGGGAATCAATGCCGCTTCACAGAATATGCCATATGCGGAAGGGCTGTTTAAGACACTGATCGGGGCGGATATAATATCCGGCGACGGATTCCCGCTAAATAAGGCGGCGTTTGAAAAAGGTCTTTATCCGGAGGATTTCAAGTCAGAGTTTGAGAGTTATTCGTCTATTGGGTTTGGAGACGGGGAGAAAGCTCTTTATGTCGATGTTTATTGGTTTGGCAAGGCGCTTGAAGGTAAGCTGCGAGGCTGGATGGAAACGGTCGATACGCCCTATATGGGAAATGATGTATTGGAGGAAGCCGTGTACGCAGCAGGCGTGGAGTATTTTGAGGAGAAAATCAGCCTTGAGGAAGCTGTGGCGGAGGTAGAGAAGAGTATGGCGATTTATATGGCCGAGTAGCGAGCATTCTCTGTGGGCTGAGAAGGGGGATACATATGGTTGGTTTGAGTGGTTTAAGAGTAAAGGGTGGTTTTACTAAAGTTGGGAAGAGGTTTCTCGCAGTGTTATTACTTGCGGCCATGGTGGCGGGAAGTGTCAGCGGATGCGGGGGAGCGGAAAATGTGAATGGCGATTCGGCGGGCGGTCCTGGCGGCGACGGCAGTCAGGGAGACGGGGCAACAGGATTGGATGGGCAGTCATGGCCTGCGGATACTCCTATGGGACGGTATGTGGAAGAAGCGGTGGAGCTGCCGAACGGGCTTGAGTTGTCAGGAACAGGATGCAGTATTCATAAGCTGAATGACGGCAGTCTGATCATAGTGGATGCAGGAGGCTCCGGTTCCATGCTGACCTCAAGTGACAACGGAAAACATTGGAGAGAGAGTAAGAAGGCATGGTATAACCGGATGATGGGACAGGGTGATTATATCATGTCCGTTGCCATCGGAAAGGATAATACTACGGCAGTTGTCTGGGAAGAAGCGGTGGACAGCGCAGAAGAAGGAAAAGCGGGAGAGGAAAGAGCAAAAGAGGAAGAAGCAGAAGAGGGGAAAGTAAAAGAAAAAGAAGCAGAAGTGGAAAAAGAAGACGGAGAAAAAGCGGAAGCGGAAAACCCGGAAGAGAACAACGCAGAAGAAGCGGATGAGAAAGCAGACGAAGAGAAACCGGAAGAGGAGACGCAGGATCATCTCATGGAACTGGACCCGGAGTTTTTGCTGGTCAAATCCGATGGCACGGAAATATCGGTTGAGATGAACCTGACAGAGGAAGATGTCTGGCTGCAGTCTGCATATATATCGGACACGGGAAGGATCTTTGCGGGCACACAGAGTCCGAATCTGTATGAAGTGAAAGAAGACGGGAGCAGTGAATTGTTCTTAACGGTGGACGACGGGTGTCCGAAACTGGTGCAGTTTCATGACAATATGATGTTCATGGACGGGTGGGGATATGACTCGCTGCTGATCTATGACATGGATGCCGGAGAATATGTGGAGGATAAGGTCTTAGAGGATTTTATCACAGAAAATTACGGCATAAGAGAAGGTTTTATCGAAGGGAATTATGATATGTTTTTTATGCCTGACGATAATGACACCATCTATATTGCAGGAGAAAAGGGCTTATATCGTCATGTGTTAGGCGGCAGTGCTATGGAGCAGGTGATAGACGGCAGTCTCAGTTCTTTCGGTAATCCGTCTTATCGTGTGACAGACATGGAGATTCTTGAAGACAATGAATTTCTTGTTTTGTTTAATGGCGGCAAGCTGATACGTTTTACTTATAATCCGGATATTCCCACTGTTCCGGTGGGTAAAGTAAAGGTGTACAGCTTACAGGAGAATGCTACCATACGCCAGACCATCGGTCAGTATCAGACAGCGAATCCGGCAATGTATGTGGATTATGAGGTCGGTATGGGAGAAGGTGATTCCGTCACAAGAGAAGATGCGCTGAAGAATCTGAATACGCAGATTGTGTCGGGAGAAGGTCCTGATGTGCTGATTCTTGATAATATGCCTACGGATTCTTACATTGAAAAAGGACTGCTTATGGATATCGCTCCGATCTTGGATGAGATGAGCGGCGAAAACGGACTTTTTGACAATATGGTAGATGCTTTCCGCGAGGGCGGTCATGTCTATGCCGTGCCCTGTGAGGTACAGATGCCTTTTATACTGGGCAGAAGCGAAGATGTGGCACCGATGAAGGATTTAGAAGGCATCGCCGATGGGGTGGAGCGCATGCGGCAGGGCAATCCTGGGGATAATTTGTTGGAAATTGCTTCGGAGAAGGGAATCATGAGGATGTTTTCCATGGTGTCGGCGCCTGCATGGAAAACGGAACAAGGAGAGATCAATTCGGAAGCAATCTCTGAATTTTTAACGCAGACGAAGCGGATTTATGACGCGCAGATGGACGGTCTGCCGGATCAGGATATCGAGGACTGGCAGTACTCATCTGATTATTATATAAGGACTATGGGCAAACCGATGGAGGATACGGATTATATCAGAATGTATGAAGGGGAGATGGGTTTTCTGGGGGATATGCGGAAGCTTGTAATGGGCTCCCTTTTGGATGAGACGGAATATGCCAAACAGATATCGGTTACTACGACAGAAGGTTTTGAGGACTGTGAGATGATTCCCATGAGCGGACAGTGCGACGATGTTTTCTGGGCGAGGACACTGATCGGAATCAGCGCTGCGTCGGATCAAAGCAAGCTGGCGGAAGATTTCCTGCGGATAGCGCTTGGCAAGGAAAATCAAATGAATCTTCAGGGCGGCATGGCAGTTAATAAAGAAGCGCTTCGGGAAGGATTTGAACAGAAGAAGAACCAGAGCCAGAATAACATTTACGGTTCTTATACGCTTAGTAGTGACGATGGTCTTTATGTGCATCTGGTGATCCGTGTTCCGGAGGATGAAGAGGTGGAAGACTTGGTGAAATGGATGGAATCGGCTAAGACCGCGTATGTGGAAGATGTGACATTTGAGAATGTGGTGTACGAAGAAGGTATCAATTATATGCAAGGTACGAAGAGCCTGGCGGATGCGGTTGCGTCGATTGAGAAGAAGATGGCGATTTATCTGGCAGAATAGCAAGACATGAAGTTATACTAAGGCACCAAAGTACGGTGCCTAAGTATAACTAAGTCATGTCTGGAAGAATGCCGCTGGCGCGTGCATTCTTCTGGGGCTGAGAAGTAATTAGGATGTGCTTATGGAAGGCCGCTTGACAGCATGCATTATCTGGGGATGAGAAATAATTAGGCGGAGTCTGTGAGAAGGAGGATACATTCTATCACCGGGTCTGAGAGGCAGTGTGAGTATAGAGAGAATGGGGATGAAAAGAATGATTCGTATGAGAAAATATGTAGGAAAGCGAATATTTTCAGCGGCGCTTGGGTTGATGCTGCTGGCAGGGTGTCTGGCGGGATGCGGGAATGGAGGAGAATCCGGAGACGGACAGGATGGTGCACAGGGCGGCGGTACAGGCGGGCAGAGTACACAGCAGTATGAGGA
>CAMWXF010000178.1 GCA_947178115.1 uncultured Lachnospiraceae bacterium | reverse complement strand
TTGCCGTCCTGATCTGTCACGGTAAATGCAAACTTCGTACTCCCTTCACCCAGCACACTTACATCGCCGGCACTATCCGACTCCGTACTGCTGCCGGAATCTGCCTGTACATCCGCATTCTCCGCTTCGGTCCCGGAAGATACCGCATTTCCCGTACTGCCGTTACAACCGTTTGTAAACAGTGCTGCAGCCACAATAAGCACCATACAAAGGATGAACGACAATAATTTCTTATTGCTTCTCGTTTTCATATCCTTATTCTCCTTTGTTGTTATTTCCCCTTTCGGACCGGCACTCGCAGTCGCTGCATAAGAGGATTTCATTGTCCGGATATTTCGACTCGGCATTATACCGGACCGCCTTCTCAGAGGTTCTCCAATGGCTTGTCCCGAAATGTGGCTTTCGGTCAGACCGGTACAATCAAACATGCCTCACGGCGACGGGCTCGTACAGGATTCACACCTGTTTCCCCGAACAATTCTTTTCTATCATAATCTTTTGTATCTGTTTAGTCAATTAATAAAGCACTATGGGCTCCACATCTCTTAATTACTGTGAAGCCTTCTCCCTGTTCATGTTCTTAATCGCAAACAGCGCGGCAAGCAGAAGAACCACTCCTACGGGCAGTGAGATCCACGCACTCTGCGCAAAGCCCGCAACAATGTATGTGACAAAGGAGATCACGGCAACTACGATTACATAAGGAAGCTGCGTGGACACATGGCTGACATGGTCGCACTGCGCGCCTGCAGAAGCCATGATCGTGGTATCGGATATGGGCGAACAGTGGTCACCGCATACCGCTCCAGCCATGCAGGCCGAAATAGAGATGATCATGAGCTGCGGGTTAGAATCCACGAACACATTTACCACAATGGGGATGAGAATACCAAACGTCCCCCATGAAGTACCTGTAGAAAATGCAAGGAAACATGCCACAAGGAATATAATTGCCGGCAGGAAATTCATGAAACCTCCCGCACTTCTTTTTACTGTCTCCGCAACAAAAGTCGCTGCACCCAGGGAGTCTGTCATCGCCTTCAATGTCCATGCAAACGTAAGGATCAGGATCGCCGGAACCATGGCTTTAAATCCATCGGGCAGACACTGCATGCAGTCCGTAAAGCCCAGGACCTTCCGCAGCAGGTAAATGATAATCGTCAGTATCAGTGCGCATATGCTGCCCAGCGCAAGACCGACGGAAGCATCGGAATTGGAGAAAGCCTCTACGAAACCTGCACCGTCAAAAAATCCGCCTGTATAGATCATACCAATCACACAGCATACAATCAGCATAATAATCGGAATCAACAGATCGATCACTTTGCCATTGGGATTCGCTATCACTTCCCGTTTTTCTTCAGACCACTTTCCTGTGGAGAACAAATCGCCTTTCAGCGCGTTTTCCTCATGCACCTTCATGGAACCGAAGTCCACCTTCATGAGTATCATGGCAATCATCATAACGATCGTCAGAATTGCATAGAAATTATACGGAATGGCACGGACAAAGATGGAGAATCCGTCTTCTCCCTCCACGAATCCGGATACGGCTGCTGCCCAGGAAGAAATCGGGGCGATGATGCAGACCGGCGCTGCAGTAGCATCGATCAGATAAGCCAGCTTCGCCCGTGACACCTTATGCTCGTCCGTAACCGGTTTCATCACGCTGCCTACGGTAAGACAGTTAAAATAATCATCAATAAAAATCAGAACGCCGAGCGCCACGGTCGCTAACTGTGCGCCTGCCCGCGTCTTGATCTTCTCTTTGGCATAACGGCCGAAAGCGGCGGAACCGCCGGCACGGTTCATCAGGCCCACCATCGCTCCCAGTATCACAAGAAATACCAGAATGCCGACATTATAACTATCGGAAAGAACAGCCACAAAACCATCGCTGAAAATGTGAGTCAGCGTTCCCTCAAATGATAATCCGGAATAAAAAAGTCCGCCCACCAAAATACCGATAAACAGAGAACTGTAAACTTCCTTCGTAATCAATGCCAGCAAAATAGCAACAACAGGCGGAACCAGCGCCCAAAATGTGGCATACATAGGCGGCGTATACTCCACCCCCTCTTCCGCTGCAAACGCTGTGACCGGCAAAAGCGCCAGACACAAAATCAGAACTCCGATTCCCCTTAAAATTTTTTTCTTCTTCATTTTTTCGTCCCTCTGTTATTTTTCTATTGATTAATACTGCCGAAGCTAGTATAGCATCACCTTTTGCATGAAACAAGGAAAATGTATATTCTCCCGTCTAAATCCCATCTGATTTTTGTATTGACAATTTCCTGAATTGAGTATATTATGTATCTCTCACAGGAAGCCGACAGGGAATGAACACTCTCGGATATCGCTGCACATTTCGATGTCAAACATACCAGCGTCATCCATGTGCTGAAGCTTCCGGAACAGAAAGGATTTATTATGCAGGATAAAACAACAGAAATCTTCCGGGATGCCCCGGTACCGAAAGCAGTCATCAGCAATGTCGTGCCGTCCATCATCAGCATGATTATGGTCTTAATCTATAATCTGGCCGACACTTTCTTCATAGGACAGACCAAAAACGCCTACATGGTTGCCGCCATCTCCGTGGCAACTCCGGCATTTCTCCTATTCATGGCCGTCGGAATGCTCTTCGGCATAGGCGGAACTTCCCTGATATCAAGGTTACTCGGCGAAGGCAATACCGAAAAGGCGAAACACACTTCTGCTTTCTGTTTTTGGACCGGGCTTAGTATCGGCGTTATTGCGATGGTTATTATATTTATCTTCGCCGTACCGGTGAGCCGGGCTATCGGTGCAAGCGACGACACCGTAGGCTATGCTTCACAGTATCTGCGCATCGTTTCCACAGCTATTCCGTTTCTGATCATCAGCAACAGCTTCAGCAACATCATCCGTGCCGAGGGCAATGCAAACGTTGCCATGATGGGAATGCTCATCGGAAACCTGATCAATATTATATTAGACCCGGTCATGATCCTCGCTCTGGGCTGGGATGTAGCCGGCGCGGCCGTTGCAACCGTACTGGGCAATATCTTCGCGGCCGTTTTCTACATCTTGCATTTGCTTTCCAAAAAAGCGACGCTTTCCATCCACCCCAAACATTATCAGGCCGGAGGCGGCATCGCCGTCGGAGTATTTGCCATCGGCATTCCGGCTTCGCTTAACAGCATCCTGATGAGCCTTTCGAATATCATCGTCAACAATATTATGATCGATTACGGCGACATGGCGGTTGCAGGACTGGGTGTGGCAATGAAGGTCAATATGATCGTGGTAATGCTCTTAATCGGACTCGGCACCGGTATCCAGCCGGTCTTAGGCTACTGCTTCGGTGCCGGGAACCGGAAACGCTACATGGCTGTCCTTAGATTCTCGCTGATCCTCGCCTTCGGACTAAGCGCCGTAATGACTGTTATCTGCTACTGCGGTGCAGGGCCTCTGGTACATGCTTTTCTGGAAGATGCGGATGCTTTCGGGTACGGTATGTCCTTTGCGCGTATCTATATCTACTCCGGTCCCGTGATGGGTCTGCTGTTTGTATTTATTAACGCCATCCAGTCTACCGGTGCGGCACTGCCGGCTCTGATCCTTTCCATCAGCCGTCAGGGACTCATTTATCTGCCGGTACTGCTCCTGTTTCGGAGCATTTTCGATTCAGCAGCCATGCTTGCGGCAGCACAGCCGATCACGGACTATCTGTCCACTACCCTTGCGATTGTGCTGTTTATATTTACTTACCGGAAATATTTTCCAAAGTCAGATTGAGGCTTCACGATCGGTCAGGATACCATAACCGGTTCCGATTCTCCCTCCGTTTAGCAAATGGCGTTTCATATTGCGCTGCAGGCCGGTATCTTCCGGCAAGTCTGCAATCGGAACGTCTCTGGTTTTAAACACCCATTCGATGTAATCGGTGTCCGAATAATCTGCCTCTTGGATTTTAAAGCGATGCTGGAATGCAATAATTTTGGAGTCCTGAGAAAGCAGGCTGCACAGTTCCGGCGCCAAAAGCCAGGAATGACAGATATAATCCACGTCCTGATATTCGGGGAAGTGTGCGGCAAAGAATTTCTTTGCATTTTCAAGAGATATATCGCATCTTTCTCCGGTCAGGACAGAGTCTGAGGGAATATGAATACTGATAACCGGAACAGATTCCCTGTCTATCATTTCATATTCCAGTTCCCCAATTCGAAATAAATTTCCGCTGACCTGCCGTGCTGTCCACCACTCCCTGTCAAAGGCATACCGTCCGGTTATTTGCCTGCATTCCTCTATGAATCTGGTAAAGCAGCACATTGTATCTACAAAAACTGTTTCCGGTATTCCCTTTTCCTGATACCATGGATAAAGCTCCTCTGCGCATACCAGCATGCATGTCAGCATTTTGATTTTCTGCGGATCTTCTCCTAGTAGTTGTTCCAACTTTTCTCGTGCACCGGCTTCGGTTTCCATATTCTTCAGCCCGCTTGTAAAAGGATACACCGCGGCGAAGTCGTCTGTTTGGTAATAGGACATAACCCCATTTTGGATTTCTTTTTGTAAATGAATTTTATTACATAATGTTATCAAATCCATAAAATAAGATACTCCATTTCCGTGTCCTCTTTTCCTCCTGAACACCCTGCCATGTTCCCGAACCATCTGTTTCTCTGTATCGATTATACAATGGGGTAAGTACATTTGCAAATTTCGCCATGCCATTTATGCAGGCATTTACCTTTCAAATATTCACAGACCCCCACCCGGCCACATAAAATATTAAAACCCCATCACGGAGATATTTATGTTCTATATCACATCAAACGACGGAACTAAAATTGCCGTCTACGACTATAATCCTCAGGGAAAACAGACGGTTTTTCTCATTC
>CAMWXF010000177.1 GCA_947178115.1 uncultured Lachnospiraceae bacterium | reverse complement strand
GATCTGACTGTCACGGAGGTAGCAGAGGCACCGGCGTTTGTGGATGACGAGGATACGGAATGTATCATGGTTCATGGTATCAGAGTCTATGTAATAAGAGAATTGAGTGGTCAGTGGTCTGCTTATGCACGTGTCAATCAGGTGAATTATGTAGTCACCGGTGGCGAAAATATAACGGATGCAGAGGATTATGCCGTGAAAGCATACGAATGGCTGACCGAGAATGTGGCCGGAACAGAGTAGTACGGATCTGCACGTCTGCAGGACAGACGAATGGAAAATATAAGATACCGGAAGTTTTTTCATATAAATTATATATTGCTGCAACTAAATGCCTCGCAGCTTCATCTAATGTGCAAGAGTTGAGACGTTTCGACGAACCGGACCGAAGTAGAAAACTATGTAGGGGGATACGATGGAAACCTTAGTAAGAAAAGCACAATGTGGAGATGCAGAGGCATTTATTTGTCTTATGGAAGAATGTAAGATGACGATGCGGAGGGTGGCATATAGCTATCTGGGAAATGATGAGGATGTCGCGGATGCAATACAGGATACGATACTGGCGGCTTATGAAAGTCTGCATACCCTGCAGAAGCAGGAACACTTTAAAACATGGCTTGTGAGAATCCTGATCAATAACTGCACGAAGACCTGGCGGCGGAACAAGAGAAACGTCAGATGGGAGAATAGCTGTCATTCTGAAAGGATAGCGGATACAGACCGGGACAGGGCCGATGTGGAATTCAGGGAATTGCTCATGAACCTGCCGGAGGACAGCCGTGCTGTTTTCCAATTATATTACGGGGAGCAGTTTACCACGAAGGAAATTGCCGCTGCTTTGGACATGAAGGAAAGTACTGTCAAGAGTAAGCTGCATCGCGGCAGAGAACAGCTTAGGGCGGAACTGTCGTGAGAACCTGTCATAACAGGGCGGATGTGCAGAACCTCACAGTTGATTCGGGAAAAAGAGACACATGCTAATAATATGAAGGAGACAACGGATATGCAGAAAACGATTATGAATATATCGGATGAGACATTGTATAAAGTGTTAGGAGCAGAGCTGAAAGACTGTACGGTCATAGACACCAAGGTGCAGCAAGCCTATGAAATGATCAGAGAAAAGAGCAGAATAAAAAATAACGGAGCAAATAACAACGTAACGGAGAATAAAAGCGCAAAGACCGTAAAGATGAAGAAGGATGATACCACATGCCGTCAAAACGGCAATACCATGTGGCATAGAATACTCATCACACTGGGAAGTATGGCGGCGATTCTATGTATTACCTGTATCTTCTGTGTCATGAATCCGGTCATGGCGAGAGAAATTCCGTTTTTGGGAAGTATTTTCGGGAAAATTGCGGATGTGTATACTTTCGGGAAACTGCCGGAGGAAGGTACGGTGAATCTTCTTGTAGAGGAAGATACGGGTGCGGCATATGGGGATGAGATTGCTGTGAAGAATGATCTTGTATCCATGGACGGCGGCATAACCATTTCGATTACGGAGGAATATGCGTCCAATCAGGCGGTTTATATCGGTATTAAAGTGGAAAATGAACAGACATTTCCCGAGATGGTGGCGACTATAGACAAAGGGCAGCAGTTTATCAAGGCGAGAACACTGGAGGATTATTCTTTTAACCCGGGGCAGCGCAAGGACAGGAGATATATAGAAGGAAAATTTGTGGATGATCACACGTTTATCGGCAGTATCAGAATTGATTATGATAATCTCGGCTGGCAGACTGAAGAGGCGGGTGCAGCGGCGGACATACCGGAGTCCTATACGATGGAGCTGGAGATCACGGAGATTGCCAGTACATTAAAAGATGTGGAGGTCCCGGAGGAGTTTGATATAAGCAATGAAGAATTTGAGCAGATGACGGAGGAAGAACAGACAGCATATTTCAATAGTCTGCCGAAGGCATGGTACGGTATTGAGTATCAAAGCTGGCATCAGGCGGGAACATGGCATTTTACCATACCGGTTAACCGGACGGATGAGAATATCCGGTCGATAGAGGTCAATCAGTATAACGGTGCCGGAGTCGGCGTTGAGAACATCGAGATTTCTTCTATGGAGATGACAGTGCATACAGTGATGCCGGATGAAGCTGCTCTCTGTAGCGTGGTATTTGATGCCGACGGCAGACAGATTGTGAATCAAAACAGCAGTAATGCTGGGTTTGCGATGTTGACCAACGGACATGATATATCGACGGTATCAATCTATTTCTGTGATATGAATACGTATTTTGAATTGGAGGAGACGAATCAGGGGACAGATCTTGCAGAGGAAGAGGTGGAAAAAATAGCGCAGTATAAAGTGACCGTGCCGATAACAGCGATAATGGAATAAAAAAAGAAATTTTTTGCAACTTTTTGCGACCGTCACAGGTATTTAGTATAGAAACGTTTAAAAGCACGGGAAAAGTGCACCGCACAGGGAGGAAAAAACAAATGGAAAGTGCGGCAGAGGACGATTCGGGACGGGAGGAAAAAGTATGAAAAAGAAGAGTTGTTTTACAAAAGTGGCAGCAGTTACTTTAGCAGGGACGATATTCATTACAGGCTGCGGAGGTTCGGATAAATCCGGCAGTGCGCCGGCATCAGATGCCGGGATGCCAGCTTCGGAAGACGCAGCGGCAGCTGATGACGCCGGGTACGGTGAAATGATGGATGGCACCGCACCGGCGGGGAATTACAATAATGCCGAGAGCGCTGCTACGGCTTCGGAACAATACGCCAGTGCTGATGAAGCAGAGGATTATGCGTATTTTGACGCTGAAAAGAAAGTGATGGCATTCGAAAACAGCTATCTGGAGGGTTGCTATGATGAGTGGGAGCCGGGGGAGTATTATAACAACGAGGAGTACAGCAAGTGGGATGAGAAAGGTTTTGTCTCAGTCATGAAGGAGCCGCTGTCTACTTTTTCGGCGGATGTTGATACGGCATCTTACAGTAATCTGCGACGTCTGATTAACGAGGGATATGATTTGGAGGATCTTCCGGAGGGTGCCGTCAGGATCGAGGAAATGCTTAATTATTTTTCATATGAATATAATGATCCCAAGGGACAGGAGCCTTTCGGTGTTACGACGCAGATCAGTACGTGTCCTTGGAATGAAGAAGCGCAGCTTATGATGGTCGGATTAAAAACGCAGGATATAGATTATTCGCACGCTCCGGCCTCCAATCTGGTATTTCTACTGGATGTATCGGGTTCTATGTTTTCCGATGATAAACTGCCTCTTTTGCAGGAGTCTTTCGGATTACTTACAGATAATCTGACGAAGAAAGACAGGGTGTCTATCGTGACTTATGCAGGAGAGGACAAAGTCGTGCTCGAGGGTGTCAGTGGCGATAAGACAGGGAAGATCAAGAAAGCGTTGAATGCATTGCAAGCAGGCGGCGGCACTTATGGAAGTAAAGGAATAGAGACGGCATACAGACTGGCCGAGGAGAATTACATAAAAGGCGGCAATAACAGGATCATCTTAGCGACAGATGGGGATTTAAATATCGGATTAACCAGTGAGGAAGAGCTGGAAGAACTGATTACGGAGAAGAAGGAGTCCGGAATCTTCTTGTCGGTATTAGGATTCGGAACCGGCAATATCAAAGATAACAAGATGGAAACTTTGGCCGATAAGGGTAACGGTAATTATGCATATATTGACTGTCTGCGGGAAGCGAAGAAAGTACTGGTGGAGGAAATGGCTTCCACGCTCTTAACAATCTGCAAAGATGTGAAGTTTCAGGTAGAGTTCAACCCTGCAGTCGTAGAGAGTTATCGTTTGCTGGGATACGAGAACAGGGCTCTGGCAAAAGAGGATTTTAACGATGATACGAAGGATGCCGGAGAGATCGGCGCGGGACACAGCGTTACTGCACTCTATGAGATTATACTGAAAGAGCCGCTTGCCAATATGTCCCGGCAGGAAATTGAAGATTTGAAATACAGTGAGCAGTATAAAGAAGAATTAGGCAGTATTCCGTCAGATTCTGCAGCAGAGAAAGAGTGGCTGACGATCAGCATTCGTTATAAAAAACCCGCTGAGGACAAGAGCAGTCTGTTGGAATATCCTATCGGATATGAATGCTATACGACCGATCCGTCGGACGACTATATTTTTGCGGCTGCGGTAGCGGAATTCGGACTTCTTGCTTCTCACAGTGAATATCCGGAGGACGCTTCTGTGAAACATGTGGAGAAAGCGTTACGGTCTATCAGATTGTCGGATGAGTATAAGGAAGAGTTTTTAGGACTTGTGCAGGAAGTGAGGTAATAATCATGGATTTGCGCGATAAAGCGGCGTAGAAATTGAGCGAGAAGATGTTGAAACAGATAGGAAACTATCAAATACAGAGAATCCCACTGATGAATTCAGTGGGATTCTCGTTAAAGTATGATCGATAGATTACATATTATGGAGAGATGGAATTATTTAACTTCAATCTTCTTGACGTCTTCCTTTGCGGCAATTTCTTTCTTAGGAAATCTGACTTCCAGAATACCGTTGTTATAGGAAGCATCAATATCACCGGCGTCCACGTCATTTACACGGAAGCTTCTGGAATAAGAACTGTAGTAGCGCTCCTTGCGGATATATTTGTTCTTATCTTCCTCATCCTTCTCCTCCTTATGGGAAGCGGAGATGGTTAAGAGATTGTCTTTCAGATCGATATTGATATCGGACTTATCGAAACCGGGCAGTTCTGCCTGCAACAGATAGTTGTCGCCCTGATCGATTACATCGGTCTTGAACGCATCGAAAGTAGCAAGCTCGTTATTACCCCAGAAGTTCTTGAAAGCGTCGTCAAACATCCGATCGAAAGAATCATCGAAAAACATGGGTTTGTAGGTACGGTTGTTAAA
>CAMWXF010000176.1 GCA_947178115.1 uncultured Lachnospiraceae bacterium | reverse complement strand
CCTCGCTCCACTCTGTGACCGCCGTCTCATCCTTGCGAAACATTCCCTCCCCAGAACACGGCGCGTCCACCACTATCCTGTCAAAAAAATTCGGGAAAAATCCTGCCATACGCTCCGGCGTCTCATTACACACGACGCAGTTCCTGATTCCCATGCGCTCTACATTACGGGACAGAATCTTCGCTCTGGCGGGAATAATCTCATTCGACACAAGCAGACCTTTTCCTGCCATTCTCCCCGCAATGTGCGTGCTTTTACCGCCCGGAGCCGCACACAGATCCAGAATATATTCTCCCGGCTGCGGATCTAATATCTCCGTCACCGCCATTGCGGAGGGCTCCTGAATATAGTAGGCCCCCGCTTCATGCAGGATATGTTTCCCCGGCTGATCCTCTGCCTGATAATAATATCCTTCCCGCGCCCAGCTGACCGGCTCTAACGCAAAAGGCACCTTTTTCTCAAACTCCTCCGCCGACGCTTTCAGCGGATTATAGCGCAGCCCATAATGCCGCTCCTGCTCATAGCTTCTCAAAAACTCTCCGTACTCTGTGCCCAGCAGCCTCTCCATCCGATCAAGGAAAGCCGCCGGAAGATTGATCGTTCCGTCCATACTTGCACCTTTTATCTGCTTCTCACAAATTCTCTTTTGCGGCTATTATATCATAGGATCAAGTACCAGACCAGTTTCTGTTTATTTACAGCTCTCCGAAAAATCTTGCAACATCGCATAAGACCATATATAATATTAAATGTTGCACATAAACAAGAGAATATTTTTATGAAAAACACACAGAAATGAGGAGTATTATGACATCGCAAATTTGTATTATTATTGCTATCCTCGTCTACCTGCTCGGAATGATCTACATCGGTATATCCTATTCTAAACAAAATACGCAGGCTGACGAATTCTATCTGGGCGGCCGCAAACTGGGGCCTCTGGTAACCGCCATGAGCGCGGAAGCTTCCGACATGAGCAGCTACCTTTTGATGGGACTGCCCGGACTGGCTTATATTTCGGGACTCGCCGACGTAGGATGGACTGCCATCGGTCTGGCGCTGGGTACCTATTTCAACTGGCTCTTAGTCTCCAAACGCATTCGTCGCTATTCCAGTAAGCTCGGAGCCATCACAATTCCTGAATTTTTTGCCAAAAGATACGGTGACGAAAAACATATCCTTACCTGTATCGCCGCTTTGATTATTGTAATCTTCTTCGTGCCTTACACTGCGTCCGGCTTTGCCGCATGTGGCAAGCTGTTCAGTACACTGTTCGGCATGAACTATATGACGGCCATGCTGTTAAGTGCAGCGGTCATTGTACTGTACTGTACGCTGGGCGGATTCCTTGCGGTAAGCACGACTGACTTAATTCAAAGCATTACCATGACTGTCGCACTCCTGATCGTCGTGGGATTCGGCGCTGTTGCAACCGGAGGTTTTGATACCGTTGCCGCGAACGCCGGAGAACTTCCCGGATATCTGAGCATGATACAGACCTATGTCGCCGACACAGGCTCCGCTAAACCTTACACCCCTCTGATGATGGCCTCCATGCTGGCATGGGGACTCGGTTACTTCGGTATGCCCCATATCTTACTCAGATTTATGGCGATTGAAGATGAGAATAAACTGAAAATATCCAGAAGAATTGCTACCGTATGGGTAGTCATCTCCATGGCTGTCGCAGTATTGATCGGCGTGATCGGATACAGCATGTCCAAGGTCGGTATCATTCCCATGCTGGAAGGCAATAACTCCGAAACAGTCATCATTCAGATTGCTTCCGCACTAAGTGCGCATGGCATAATTCCTGCTTTGATAGCAGGTGTTATTCTCGCGGGTATCCTTGCGGCTACCATGTCCACTGCCGACTCTCAGCTACTCGCCGCGGCCTCCAGTATCTCGCAGAATCTGGTGCAGGACTTCGGCAGGAAGAAACTGGACACGAAAACATCTTTGCTCATCGCAAGGATCACTGTCATTGTAATCTCGCTGATTGCCGTGCTGATTGCCAGAAATCCGGACAGCTCTATCTTCACCATCGTATCTTTCGCGTGGGCCGGTTTCGGCGCTGCATTCGGTCCCGTTGTACTGCTTGCACTGTTCTGGAAGCGTTCTAACAAGCAGGGTGCACTTGCCGGTATGATTGCCGGAGGTATCATGGTATTCGTATGGAAATACGGTATCGCAACGCTTGGCGGCGTATTTGCCATCTACGAACTGCTTCCTGCTTTTATCGTCGCGCTGATCGTCAACGTAGCTGCGTCCCTTATAACCGCTGCCCCTGCAGGCGAGATCGTGAAAACATTTGAGGAAGTGAACAACACAAACAACTGACCCTCGATCGGTCAAACCATATCTAAGACTATCAGAACCCGCCTCAGGCGGACATACAAAATCAGGTCTTCCCATGATCAAACAGAAGACCTGATTTTTATTATTTTATAAAACTGCACCTTCACTCGTTAATTGCAATATCGATCCTGCTCAGTTTCTCCAATAAAATATCTTCCTCCGTGGGAATATCCTCAGACAGCTCAATCTGCCGCCGCACCTGCCACATCTGCTCGTCGATGGCCGCGATCTGATGGGCACATTCTGTGAGACGTCCCACGATTTCCGTCTGATTCGGCACTTCCTGCTTATATTTCAGCTGATGTTCCAGACTCGCCCAGAAATCCATGGCAATCGTGCGAATCTGCACTTCCACGGCCATATCTCTCGTCTGATCCGAGAAGAAAACCGGTACGCTGACAATCATATGATAACTCCGATAGCCATTGGGCTTGGGATTCTTAATATAATCCTTCTCCTTGATCACCGTGATGTCATCCTGCTTCGCCAACGCCTGCGCAAGTACATATATATCATCCACATAGGAACATACCACGCGGATTCCTGCAACATCATATAAATTGTTCTCTACATTTTCTAGCGTAAAATCAAGATTCTTGCGCGCTAATTTGCTCATGATACTGCTGCTGCTCTTAAGACGTGAACTAATCGATGTGATGGGGTTTCGCCGATATCTCACATTAAACTCCGAATTGAGCACGTCGAATTTCGTCCTCACTTCCTTGATGGCACAGCTATATCTCATGCGCATCTCCTTGTAGTCCACCACAGTACCCGCCATCTTCTTACGTCGATCGTAAATCGCCTGATCCACTTCCGGAAATATCATCATCTCGGTGCCGTCCGCTTCCGCTCCTACCTCATCTAATGGAAAAAAAGGATTCCCGCCCATTGTTTTCTTTTGTCCTCCATTTAGTAACATGTGTTTTTATTAAACGTTAGTCCATTGATACTATAGCTCATAAACGGGACGGAAACAATAAACGTTGTGTTAAATTTGTATTAAAAATCGAGCAAGCTCAATTGCGAGCTTTGCCCGATTTTTTATTTTCCCAGCATACTGTATTGTCCGTTCTTGTCGTAAGAATCCAGCAGATAGTGATTCTGCGCCTGCATGGACAGTACATCTTCCTTATCACACTTGCGGGTGCCCTGTTTCTCCTTCTGCTGTCTCCCCTGCTTTACTTCTTTAGATGCCGCTGCATTCGCCGTCTGTTTCTGCTGTTTCTGATAGAGATCCCGAAGTTTTGCCGTACTTTGTTTCACACGGTCATGAAGTTTTAGAACCGACTGGCGGGCGCTGCTAAGCACACTGTAGACTTCCTCCGGCACAATCGTCTGCGCCACCGCCATAACCTGCGTCGCTTCCACGGATTGCGAAGCGCCTGTGATCTGCCGCCCCTTAGTCCGATCGGATGTATTCATAATCTCCGAATGCACAGCGTCCTTCCTGCCATCCTCCGCCATTCCGTCCGTACCGAGTCCGCCTGCACGCCAGACGATATCGCGGGTGGGATCGGACAATCCTTGACCGATCCCCTCCGGTTGCTGTGTACCCAGCGAAGCAGCTCCTCCGCTCATCTCAAATTTGCCCCCGGCCTGCGCTACGATATCCGTCCTGTTTCTGGGATGATGAAAGTGCGAAGTCGGCCATTTGAGCACATGATAGTCTGCAATCTTCTGTTCCTGCTGTATCCAGTTTAATCGATTCATACGCTGCTGTCCGTTCCTCTACCGCATTATGCAGGATTTCCTGCATATGTACGACTAACGGAAATAATTGAAATAGTTCCCGCTGTTGCCGTAATTACTAAATAAATTACTATAGTTATTGCTGCCGTAATTGTTAAACAAATTATTATAGCTGCTGCTTGTCTCGGCCTTCATGTTGCGTTCCGCGCTTGATTCCACGGAATCCGCCCAGAGCGCCGCACGTCCTGCAAAGCTACTGTTGCCTCCCCATACTTTTTTCAGCGTTTCAATATCTGTGGCCGCCAGTTTCTTGTCATCAATTGCAAGTGTTCCGTCATAATTTCTCGTCACGCCGCAGGATGCCAGCTCAGAGCTGTTCATTCTTGAAATACTGTTAAACTGCGTCACATAGTTGTCATCAGCCCTTTTGCCGGACTCCTTCAGATTCTGCAGCATACTGTTGTACTGACCGACAAAACCTTTAATGGCAGATACAACTTCCGCATTTTCTCCGCTCTCCTCCGCCTTAGCAAAAAGAGAAGTATCGCTTCGATCTGTCAGCTTATCCGCATAGTCGATGACCTGCCCTGCATGATATTTCATATTATAATACAATTTCTGCGTATTTGCCGTACTTTTTAATGCATTGGCATAAAAATTATTCGTTTTGGTGCTATTCGTCAAAAGCGAGCTCCTGCTCGCGCGTTTACTCTTGCTGCTCCTGCTCAGAGCACGCTGTAGTAAAGATGATGTCCCGTTCATGCTGCTATTGCCGTTCAGCAACCCGCTCATATAATTTCTTGTAAGTCTCATATAAACTCTCCCTTCTGTCTGCATGT
>CAMWXF010000175.1 GCA_947178115.1 uncultured Lachnospiraceae bacterium | reverse complement strand
TCACACTTCCGGACATGCCCATCAACGCGAACGGGAAGATTGACCGGGTGAAGTTAAAAGAATACTTATAACTTTTTGCATGCAGCTATGAGAGTATTGGATAGTTGCCACTATATTATAGAAAGGCGTAGGCAGTGATATGAAGACAACATTTCAGAAAGTTGTCATCCTCGGCTACGGCAAGGTAACCGGAGAAGTATTACAGTATGTATATGATAGAAGAGAAGAATACGGGTATCAGGTAGAGTTTATCGAGCACGAGATACATCCCTTAAGTATTACGGAGAAGATCTGTGCGGAAAACAATATCCCTTTTACACAGATTACGGATAAGAAAGAGCTGGCGGCAGTCCTTGACCGGATAATAGAGAAAACGCTGATCATAAGCGCCAGCAATAATTTCCTGTTTCCGGCCTCACTTGTGGACAAGCCGAATATCACCATTATCAATTTTCACAATGCCCTTCTGCCCGATTACCCCGGCAGAAACGCGCCCACATGGGTTATTTATATGGGAGAAAAGAAAACCGGTATTACATGGCATTACGTGACCTCCGGTGTGGATGAGGGCAGCATCATCATTCAGAAACAATGTGAGATCACAGCAGATATGAAGGCCTATGAACTGACGGAACAACTCATGAATCTTGCGTCAGAGGCTTTCCGAGAGAGCTTCGCGGATATCATTACTGAGAGTGTGGCGGCGATCCCGCAAGGCTTTGACCCTGATCGCAGGATGTACCGTTCCCGTGAAGTGCCTGCAGACGGCTTCTTTGTGCTGACAGACCGGGCGGAGGATGTCTATCGACTGCTTAGAAGCGTAGATTACGGTAAGAATGATATTTTTCCGCCGATGCGGACGATCATAGACGGACGGGAGGCAGAAATTCTGCGATACCGCAAAATACCTGTCGATAAACGCAAAGATGAAGAGGGGTTCGTATATCTGGAATTAGGAGCAGACGATTTGTTAAAAATGAAATATCGTTTTTGAAAGGAGCATTACATAATGGAAGAAAAAATCTTAGAAATCCTGGAAGAACACTGCGAGGAAGCGCTCTCCTACGACGGGGACAGCATGATGGAGGACGGTGTCATTGATTCCTTCACCGTCATCAACGTAATCAGTGACCTTGAGGATGAATTTGATATCGAAATTGACGCAAAATATGTAGTGGCGGAGAACTTCAAGAACAAAGAAGCGATCATCGCCCTCGTGCAGAAACTGTTGGAGGAATAAATGCAGCTCATATCCTATTCCTTTGTGGCGCTCTGGATGTTGACTTTTGCGCTTTATTATCTGGTTCCGAAGAAATTTCAGTGGTATATCCTGCTGGCAGCCAGTCTGGTCTTCTATGTCATAGGACTTAGGGGCTTTCCGCTTGGTCTGCTGCTTACGGCTATTACGACCTATGGGTGCGGCCTCTACTTGAAAAACTCTCTGGAACGTGAGAAGACAGAGAGTGCGCAGTGTGCCGACAAGGAGAGCAGGAAGGCATGTAAGGCCGCATTTGCGAAGAAACGGAAACGGGTTCAGATCCTGTATATTGTCTTTAATCTGGGATTACTGCTTTTTTATAAATATGCGGTTGTTCTGGTGCCATTTGCAGAGACTTTGACGGGTTCACATATCGGATTTTTGGAAAAAGTGATTATGCCGTTGGGGATTTCTTTCTACACCCTGACTGCCATCAGCTATGTGGTAGATGCGGGAAGAGAGAACTGTAAGGTAGAGACAGATTTCCTAAAGGTGCTTCTGTTTCTGTCATATTTCCCGGCGGTTACACAGGGGCCTTTCAATCGTTTTGACAAGATGAAGGAACAGTTTGAGCGGGAGCATGTATTTCAATACGACCGAATGCTTCGCGGAGTCCAGCGCTTCGTCTGGGGAGCATTCAAGAAGCTGGTGATTGCCGATCGGATCGGTATTTTTGTGGACAGAGTGTACGGTGTCGAGACTTCCGTGACGGCGGGCAGTATCTATGCATGCGCCACAGTTCTGTATATGCTTCAGCTTTATGCGGATTTTTCCGGATATATTGATATGGCGGCAGGTGTCAGCGAGAGTCTCGATATTATGCTGCCCGAGAATTTTAAGCGTCCTTATTTTGCGAAGTCGGTGGCGGAGTTCTGGCGAAGGTGGCATATCACGCTGGGAACATGGTTTAAGGATTACGTGATGTTTTCCTTCGTGATGTCGGGGACGGGACGTAAGATCAATAAAGCCTGCAAGAATAAGTGGAATGGTATGGGCAGGCAGGTGGTGCCGATTATCGGAACGATGCTTGTCTGGTTTTTCACAGGGATATGGCACGGCAGGACGCTTGCTTATATGCTGTGGGGCGTTTATTACGGCGTTATCATGAGTGTGTCGCTGCTTCTGGAACAGAAGTATGTCGGTTGGAAGGCAAAACTCCATATCAAAGACGGCAAGGCGTGGTCTTTTTTCTGCATGGCGCGGACATGGGTCATTGTCTTTATAGCGGATGTGCTGATCCGGAGCGAGAGTCTGTGGCAGGCAGGTGCGATTTTCTATGCGTTCCTGACACGGCTTAAGATCGGGACATTATTGTCCAGAGAGATAACTTCTTATGGACTGAGCAAATATGATTTTATGCTACTGGCGGTGGTACTGTTGATCTGGCTGACGGTGTCTGTACTGGAAGAGCGGGGAGAGGATGTGCGGACTTATTTTGCTGCCAGGCCGGCAGTTGTCAGATGGGCTTTTTACTATGGAATTGTATTGCTTGTGCTGGTGACGGGCATATATGGCGGCGGATACGACACGGCGGCATTTATGTACCAGAGTTTTTAGGTCTGATCCTTGAGTTGTGAAGTTCCCGCCAGAGAAAGTATGTATAAGCCGGTGTATATAAATAGTGTATCAGGACGGGTTGATTCCATGAGAAAGATTGCATTTCATTTAAATTGTTTAGAGCAGGGCGGCGCGGAGCGTGTGGTCACGAATCTGGCGAATCAGTTTGCGAAAGAGGGATATGAGGTCATGATCGCCACGGAATGGTACGGCGAGAACGAATTTCAGATTGATTCTAAGGTGAGACGCGTTCATGTGGGACTGCGCGAGGGGGATGATCAGAAGCACCGTCTCGTTCAATTCATGCTTCGCGTGAAGTATCTGAGAAAGTTTCTGAAGGAGGAGAAGCCGGATATTCTGATTCCTTTTGCAAGAAAAGCGCTCTACAGAGGTTTGATGGCGGCGTATTTTATCAAAATACCGGTGCTTATTTCCATCAGGACGGACCCGGCGGGACATTATGAGGAGCGGTCTGATAAAATACAGATTCCGCTGTTGTTTCCGCGGGCAGACGGGTGTGTCTTCCAGACAGAGGGAGCGAGAGACTTTTTCGCCCCAAGATTACAGAATAATTCGCGGATCATCTTAAATCCTATTCATGATAAATATATCGGGGTGCCAATGCCGAAGGCGCGGACCAGGACGGTGGTGCAGTCCGGCAGACTGGTGGACTTTAAGAATCAGCCTATGCTGATTCGGGCGTTTGTCAATGTGCACGCGAAGCATCCGGATTATGATTTGAAAATATACGGCGGAGATTCCTTCGACGGAACGAAAGAGATTCTGGAAGGACTGATCGAGGAGTACCATGCACAGGATTATATTCACCTTATGGGCGCCAGTGACAGTCTGGAGAAGGAGCTGACGGACGCTGCGCTGTTTGCCTTTACCTCGGACTGGGAAGGGCTTCCCAATGCCCTTATGGAAGCCATGGCACTGGGGCTTCCCATTGTGGCCACGGACTGCCCATGCGGCGGGCCGCGGACGATCATGACGGACGGAGTGGACGGCCTGTTGATTCCCATCAAAGACCAGCAGGCATTAGAGGACGGAATCAATCGTCTGATCGAGGATCCCGAACTGGCAGAGCAGCTTGGCAGCAATGCGCGCAAGATTGCAGAGAGGGCGAACAGCCAGGCGGTCTTCGAACAGTGGAGAGATTATATCGAGGAATTAATAACTAAGAGTTCAGGCTGATTATTGGCGTGAGTGTGAAAAGAAACGATAGCTGCATTTGGGTCCGGAGGCGGAGTACAACAAACTTGTGCCGTGGGGCAGTTACGTATATAATTAGAGAAGAAATGTGCCCGTTATATCTTTTCGGAAAGTGCCGGGGAGGGCGCGGGAATGTTGCAGGATGAAAGAAAGAGATGAGGTTTTATTATGTTTTCATACGGCGATTACAGACAGATTATCAGGATCATACAGTCTACCGGGAGACACTGCGGCTATGCGGACGCTCTTGGAAAAGACAAATTCATCATTATGCGCCACGATGTGGAATACAGCGTGGACAGGGCTTATCAGTTGGCGAAAGTGGAACAGAGTATGGATTTCGTCTCCACATTCTTTTTCCAGTGGACAAATAATACTTATAATATTCTTTCCAGAAAAAATATGGATATAATTAAGGATATGCATGAGAGAGGGCAACATATCGGACTGCATTTTGCATTAAACGGTATGACGAATATGCAGCAGATTCGTGGGCGCATTAAGATGGAGATGGAGATCTTAAGCGAGATGTTCGGGTTCGAGATCACGGAATTCTCGGTGCACAGGCCGTCTAAGGATATCCTGCGGGAGAATATTAAGCTGGACGGTATATTAAATGCATATCAGGATGACTTCTTCACGTTTGCGGACAGGATCGATGAGAGTACGCCGTTAAATGTGAAATATATGTCTGACGCCAATCATATTTGGCGTTACGGATATCCGGATGAGGAGAATATCAAAGGGTACGATAAGGTACAGATCCTGACCCATCCTTTTGCATGGAGTAAGAAAGGGTGCGGTAACTTCGACAACTACAGGGATCTGCTGCAGGAGAAGTACATAGAACTGGTAGAATCCGTGGATAATGAATGTAAAGATTTCGG
>CAMWXF010000174.1 GCA_947178115.1 uncultured Lachnospiraceae bacterium | reverse complement strand
AGGATCTTAAACGGCATGGAGATCGTCGTCGGCGGCAGCATCATCATACCCATACTCATCAGCGTGGAAGCCACAACCATATCAATCACAATAAACGGTATATATATAAGTAACCCGATAATAAAAGCTCTGCGCAGTTCGCTAATGATAAAACTCGGCACCAGAACGCTCATCGGTATCTCTTCCAGTTCTCCGCTCCATTCCAGACGGTTGATATCCATGAACAGACTTACATCCTTCTTGAATGTCTGTCCATACATGAACTGTCTGATCGGCGCCGCCGCCTTTGTCAGTGCTTCCTCCTCATTCATTTCACCCGCTTCATAGGGCACCACCGCTTCCGTATAGATCGACGTAAGCGTCGGCTGCATGATGAAGAACGTCAAAAAGAGCGCAATGCCTATCAACACTGTGTTAGGCGGCGCCGTCTGTGTATTGAGTGCCTGTCTCGTAAAGTGCAGAACAATGATGATTCTGGTAAACGAGGTCATCATGATGATCAACGTCGGCGCTATGGCGATCAATGTAAGAATCACCAGAATACGCAGCGCACCGTTCACGCTGCCATTGCCGTTACCGTACGTGATCGTCACCGTGTTGGCTATATTCATTTCTGCGAGATCATCGGCATTCTCTGCCGTTCCCGGCGCCCTCTCGTTTGTCCGCTCCTCCGTTGTTCCCGTAAGATTGGATTCCCGATAAGGCGTATCTGTCGCCGCCAGAGCCGTCGTCTTCCGACTAAACAATATGCCTGCCAATAACAGCAGGCATACTAATTTTGCCAAATGATATCCGGAAAAATATTTTTTCATTCGTCTCGCCCATCTTCTTTTTCCAGAAAATTCTTTTTTTGCATTTTCTCTAATATTTCCTTGAATCCCTGTGTTTTGACGGAATTCTGATCAGAGAAAATCAAATCCTGCTCAGGTATCTCTGTCAACATTGTAACAGTATCTTTACAGATTGCCACCGCCAAATATTTCCTGCCGACGCGGATAATCTGAACAAGCTTATTATTGGAAAGCCGGATCGTTTCCAGGATCTCCATATTGGCATTGGCCGTCTGCCCCTTCTGATATCCCGCTGTCCACTTAGTAACCCAGTAGGTAATCATCAGCACAAACACAAAGATAACCAATACCGTCAGAAACTGTACGTAGTAATCAGTTCTTCCCGATACTGCAAGTATCATTATCCCACTACCTTCTTAACAGCCTCTAACACACGATCGGCCTGGAAAGGCTTTACGATAAAGTCCTTCGCACCGGATTGGATGGATTCGATAACCATAGCCTGCTGACCCATCGCAGAACACATAATGACCATTGCACCCGGATCTGCTTCTTTAATCTTCTTGAGTGCCTGAATACCATCCATCTCGGGCATGGTAATATCCATTAATACCAAATCAGGTTTTAATTCGTTGTACTTCTCGACAGCCTTGGCACCGTTCTCGGCTTCCCCGGCTACATTGTACCCATTCTTAGTCAGGATGTCCTTAATCATCATACGCATGAATGCTGCATCATCACATATCAAAATATTTTTTGCCATCTTTTTTCTCCTATTCCATTTTATTTGATAATTTCGGTTACCCGAACACCAAAGCTCTCTTCAATTACAACTACTTCACCTTTAGCAACAAATTTACCGTTGACCAGCACATCAATCGGTTCCCCGGCAATCTTATCCAATTCTATAATCGTTCCCGGCGAGAAATCCAGAATATCCGATATGGACTTGGACGTTCTGCCGAGCTCTACCGTAACCTCAAGCGGTACGTCTCTGATCAGTCCGATGTTCTCCTGCATCTGTGCCGGATTAAAATCATTGGAGAAACTCTGGAACTGTGCCGGCTGAATATTCATATTAGGCATCATCTGCATTTGCGGCATCATCTGCATTTGTTGTGGCATCATCTGCATCTGAGGCATCATCTGCATCTGGGGCATTCCCATCTGCGGCATCCCCATCTGCGGCATCCCCATCTGCGGCATCCCCATCTGCGGTGCCTCTGCCATCTGAGGCGCTGCCTGCGGTGTCGGTGCTGCCATCTGAGGCGCTGCCGCTGCCGGTGCGGGTGCTGCTGCCTGCGGTGCAGGTGCAGGTTCCTCGCCCAACTGGCTCTGTAAGAAAGTATCGCACAATTCTTTCGCAAAGTCTATAGGATATAGCTGCATAATTGTGGAATCAACCAGATCGTCAATCTGCATACGGAATGCAATCTTGACAAAATTTCCTTCCAAAAAAGGTGCTATATCACCACCGGATTTAAAAGCCGTCAAATCTACCAGACTTGCCTCCGGCGGACTGATATCAATCATCTTACCAAGCATGGTGGAGAGGGATGTCGCCGAAGAACCCATCATCTGGTTCATCGCCTCCGAGATCGCACTTAAGTGCAGCTCTCCCAGTTCTCCGTCCGTATTGCTTCCGTCACCGCCCATCATCAGGTCGGTGATGACCTTAACATCATGTTCCTTCAACACAAGGATATTTGAACCATCCAGACCAACCGTATATTTGATCTGGATAAATACACACGGTTTCTCGTACTCTTCCAGTACATTCTCCCACCTCGCCAATGTGACCACGGGAGTCGTAATGTTTACCTTCCGGTTTACCAGAGAATACAGCGTCGTTGCGGAAGAACCCATACTGATGTTGGCAACCTCACCGATGGCATCCTTCTCTATCTCTGACAGTAGCGACTCATCCGGTCCGGAATTCCCGGCCGGCGCTGCTGCAGGTGCTGCCGGTTCCGCTGCGGGCGCTGGTTCCTCCGGTGCCGCACCGTCGCTCGGTGCATCCATACCGGATAAGAGTGCATTTATTTCATCTTGTGATAACATTCCGTCCATGCTTTTACTCCCCCTCTCTTATTACCGACGTTACTCTCACAGCGTTCTTGTCTTTGCTGGTACCCGGTAAAGCGGTGAATTTCTTCATATTACCCACATATACGATCATATCCTGATCAACATCGGTATCTAACCGTATGATATCTCCGAGCTGCAGATTGACAAAATCGTTGACTGATATCCTCGTCTTGCCGAGTACGGCTTTGACCGGAACATCCACCCTTCGTAACATTGCCTCGATATACTCCTCGAAATTCTCGTCTTTCTGTTCCTGCATGTTAGCATACCAATACTTGGTATTCAGCTTATCCATGACACTTTCCAGCGTAAAGAACGGAAGACACACATTCATGAATCCCTCTACATCGCCAATCTTCATGTTTAGTGTGACGATTGCAATCATATCGTTCGGTGCGATCACCTGAGCAAACTGTGAATTTGTCTCGATTCTCTCCATGACCGGATTAAGATCAATCACGTTTTTCCACGGCTCCCGCATGAGCTGCATACAGACTATCATCATTTTCTCTATGATGGTCATCTCTATTTCCGTGAAATCTCTGTTCTTGTCAAGCGGCTCCCCCGCGCCGCCTAACATTCTGTCTATCATCGCATATCCGAGCTGTGTTGCCAGCTCGATGATGATCGTACCGCCAAGCGGCTGGAAATTTACAATGCTAAGAATAACGGGATTGGAAAGAGCGTTGGTAAACTCCGAGAAAATAACCGTCTCGGAACTCGCTACGGTAATCTGTATGCTCTTTCTAAGGTATATCGGAAGACTTGTCGATAACAGCCGTCCGTAATGTTCATATATGATTTCCAATGTACGCAGATGTTCTTTAGAGAACTTCGTAGGACGTTTAAAGTCATAATTCTTGACCTGTTTGTCACTATTATCGTTCATCTCTTCTGCGTCTATCTCGCCGCTGCTTAACGCGGCGAGCAGATTATCAATCTCATTTTGAGATAGTACCTCTCCCACGAAAGTTCACCTCCTGTGGCACTATTTAAGAAATTACTGAATCATAATGTCACTAAACGCCACATTAAAGACAAACTCTGAATCAAACATTTTCTGGATTCTTTCAAGGATCTCAGCGCGGATCTCGTCCTGCTGATTTCTTGCTTCATCCACCGTATATTTACCTATTACATCATTGATCTCACTCTTGATCAGGCTCTCTCTGGCTGCCATATCCTCATCCGAACCATACTTCTTATAGCCCTTATCCTTCGTATTCATGGATAACGTAATGGAAGCTATGAAAAAGTGTGAACTGCCATCCTCATCGAGCTTCAGCGGTATCGTCATCTCCTCTGAAATATCATACGTTGCCGTATTGGACATCGGGACCGGTTCTTTCTCCGCATCCTCTCCGTTACCGTTTGCAGAAAGCTCCAGATTAAGCGCCGTTGCTATATTGTCCACAAGCGCTGCCGTTTTTCTGGAAGTACTCGTCACACTGAACATCATAATTGCCGTCAATACGATGTTAACGATCAATAATGCCAGTATAACAATAGAAATCAGATTTTTCTTCATGATCGTAATATTCTCCTTTATACACTTATTATATACTCGTATTATAACCGCCGGCTTACCGGACCACCTATCGGTGCAATATCCTAATACGCGCTCAGCGAGTTATATATCTTGATCTCAACCCGTCGGTTTCTGGTTCTGCCCTCCGCGGTAGAATTATCCGCTACGGGTACGTATTCGCCTCGTCCCGAATGCTTCACATTTGCAGGATCCAGATTCGTAACCGAGAGAAGATAATCAAACACTGACAATGCTCTTCCGGAGCTCAACTCATTATTATTGGAGTACTTCGCTCCCGACATCGGCACATTGTCCGTATGCCCCTCGATCTCAATAGTTCCTTCCGCATACCGTTCCAGAATCAACCCCACCTGATCCAGAACCGGCTTTGCCTCATCCTTGAGAAGCGTGCTGCCGGAATCAAAGAGAAGCGCACCCTTCAGTGTCAACTGTACATACTGGGAAGTAGTCTCGATATCGATCTCCTTCCCCCTGTCCTTCTCATCAACTGCTTCCTGAGTCTT
>CAMWXF010000173.1 GCA_947178115.1 uncultured Lachnospiraceae bacterium | reverse complement strand
CAGAAAGAACAGTTATATAAATTGAGAGACAGGCATAAACTGATAATAGATTATGATATTGAAAAGCTTACCCGCAGCGAGGCTAGCAGGAGGATTGATCGGATTCTTGCAGAATACGGACGATAGTCTTCTGCATGGCGGAGTTTAATGTTTCGGCGATCGGGTACAGACTGTGGATTTTTTCCGGAGTGTGCTGTTCCTGATAGATCTGACAGAGCAGACGGTATGTGGAGCTTACGTCAGTGCCTGTGGAGACAGAGAACTCCAGCATGTGACAAGCTTCTTCGATGTATCCCGAATCATAGAGAAGCTGTGCCCACTGCTGCAGTGTGCGAACCAGAAGAGTATAGGTCTGATCGTAACGGATCAGAAGATCAAGATTGGGAGCGCCGTAGCGCAGTTTGAGTTCCGTGTTGGTAAGACCGGTGAAATTGACGATAGGCAATTCGCTCAAAGAGAGAATAATCTGTTTATAGTCGTCTACCTTCGGGACGTCCTCAAGAAGCGACATCGGAAACTCTTCTACGGGAATCGTAATGTAGTCAAGATCATCCAGCGGCTTACGTCTTGTGCTGTTTGCCGCAAGCTCTCTTTCCCAGAAGGCTTCCCGCGAAGAAGAGTCGGATTTTTTATGGGATTTGAGATAGAAGAAGATTGCGGCGGAAAGTATGAGAACGCTTGCATTAATTATAAAATTCATATATAATATCCTTTCAGAAAGTGGGGAGGATTCATCTATGTTTAACAGAAAACAAAGGAAAATTATATCTTCGATCATCATTATAATTGTCGTGTTGGCAATGATTATTCCGATGATTTTTTCTGCGGTATAAATTATACCACTAATTTTATGTTTGAGCAATTTTACATGTGAGAAAGGTTTGGTTATTTCATGAAAAGACTGTCCATGGCGGGTTTGTTGATGATAGCAGCGATGACGGTTTCAACGCTGCCGGTCAATGCCCGGGAAGATAAATTTGAATCAGGAATTTATGTGGATGACATGAGTCTGTCCGGTATGACGCTGCAGGAAGCGGAAGATCAGATAGAAGCGTATGTGGATTCTTTCGGTGAGGCGGAGATTACGATGAATGCGGTCGAAGGCGGCACCATCGTTACGACGGCATCCGAGCTGGGGCTCAAATGGGGTAACGAAGCAATCCTTAAGGAAGCGGCGAATTTCGGCCGGGACGGTGATATCCTGCGATGCTATAAAGAATTGAAGGACTTGGAATATCAGAATAAAGTATATCATGTAAAATTTGATTTTGATAAAAATAAAATCAGGACATTAATCGAAGAGAATGCCACGCAGTATAACAGGGAAGCAGTCAATGCGACGCTGACTAAGACGGAAGAAGGGTTCGATATTACCGAGGGGCAGTCAGGTGTCATGGTGGATACCGCGGCATCTGTGGATAGGGTATACGATTATCTCACAAGCGATTGGGAAGGTACAAGCTGCGAGATCGACCTGGTAATTACCGTGGAAGAGCCTAAGGGGAATGCTGAGGATCTTGCAAAGGTCAGAGATGTACTCGGAACTTTTACGACCAGTTATTCTACTTCCGGCGGATCGAGAAGCGCAAATGTAGCCAATGGCTGCAATCTGATCAACGGTACAACTATGTTTCCGGGCGACGAGTTTTCCGCTTATGAGGCGGTGTCTCCTTTTACCGAGGCAAACGGATATTATATGGCCGGCTCTTATTTGAACGGACAGGTGGTAGACAGTCTCGGCGGAGGAATCTGTCAGGTGTCCACGACGCTGTATAATGCTGTTTTGTTGTCGGAACTGGAAGTGACAGAGCGTTACAATCACTCCATGATCGTTACCTATGTGGATCCGTCCGCGGATGCTGCGATTGCAGAGTCTTCCGGTAAGGATTTTAAATTTAAAAACAACTTGGACTATCCGATTTATATAGAAGGTGTTACCACACCGGACAAACAGATCACTTTTACGATTTACGGCGTGGAGACGAGAGACAGCAACCGTGAAGTCAGCTACGAAAGTGTCGTTCTGGAGCGGACCGTACCGGATACGGAGGTTATCTATGCAGATGAATCACTGCCGGTGGGTTATTGTTCTGTGCAGTCGGCACACATAGGATATAAGGCGCAGCTATGGAAAGTAGTGCGTGAAAACGGTGTGGAAGTCAGCAGGGAGCAGGTCAACAGCAGCTCCTATATGAAAGCGCCCAGAAGTGCGACGGTAGGTGTTGCTTCACCTGATGAAGGGGCGCGTAATGCCATCATGGCTGCAGTAGCGACTAACAGTATAGATGAAGTGAAAGCGGTGGCAGGTGCATATAAAGCCGCAGCGGATGCGGCAGCGGCTCAGGCGGCGGCAGACGCAGCAGCACAGGAGGCACCACCGGCACAGTAGACCAGACCCATCACAATCAGATGTTAGGCATAGAGTCATGAGAAGAGGAAAAATATCGGAGAGCGTGTTGAAACGTTCCGTATTGAAAAAGATCAAAACGCATAGAGAAGAAGTAATAAATGGCGCAGGTGTAGGGACAGACTGCGCTGTTTTATCGTTGCGGGAAGAATATGAGACTGTGCTTGCGACTACGCCCGTGTCGGCGCCGGTTGAGGATCTTAGCACCTATGCCATATCCATGGCGTTAAATAATGTGGCCGTGTCAGGGGCAGAGCCGATTGGCGTGCTGCTTACGATTCTGCTGCCGGAGGAGACTGCGGAGAGCGACTTGCAGGAACTGATGGAGCGGGCAGAAACTGTCTGCAGTGTGTGCGGCACAGAGATCATCGGTGGGCATACAGAGGTGACTCCGGTCGTGTGCCGGCCGCTAATGGTAGTGACGGGAGTGGGAAAACGGCATACTTCCCGGACGAAGCTTTTGCCGGGAGTCGGCCCCGGTCAGGATATTGTGGTGAGTAAATGGATCGGCCTGGAAGGAACGATACGGCTGGCAAAGGAGCATAGGGAAGAACTGTGTGCGAGATATCCGGTGCCTATGATCGAGGAAGCGGCCGCCTTTGACAAGTATCTGTCTATCATACCGGAGGCCGCCACCGCCGTGAAGTCCGGCGTTTGCGGCATGCACGATGTATCCCGGGGCGGTATATTCGGTGCCTTGTGGGAGATGGCGCAGCGGGCAGGCGTTGGACTGGAAATAGATTTGAAGAAGATACCGGTGAAACAGGAAACGATAGAGATATGTGAATTTTACGGTTTGAATCCCTACGAATTGTTATCGGGTGGGAGCCTGATCATGACGGCAGAGGACGGCGCAGCGCTTGTGTCGGCACTGGCCGGAGAGGATATTCCGGCAGTGGTCGTGGGAAGAACGACGGATGGCAATGACCGCGTGATCTATAACGAAGAGGAAAAACGCTATCTGGATAAACCGAAAGAGGATCAGATCTATATGGTAGATTGAAATTTATAATGGGAATATAAGGAGGATATGATCAAAATGAGAGAAGAATTATTAGCGATCGTAGAGAGGAACAGCCGCATTGATTTAAAAGAGCTGGCAGTTATATTAGGGGTAGAGGAGATTGATGTAGTCAATGAGCTGGCAGCATTGGAAGCAGAAGGTATTATCTGTGGCTACCATACGATGATCGACTGGGAGAAGACCTCCATCGAGAAAGTTTCCGCATTGATCGAGGTGCGGGTGACACCGCAGCGCGGACAGGGATTTGACAATATTGCCGAGCGGATCTATAAATATCCGGAGGTAACTTCCGTGTATCTTATTTCCGGCGGTTATGATCTGCTGGTTACATTAGAAGGCAAATCTTTAAAGGAAATCTCAGGCTTTGTGTCTGACAAGTTATCGACGCTGGAATCCGTCCTGAGCACGGCGACCCATTTTATATTAAAAAAATATAAGGATCATGGCACAATTTTGGCTAAGAAGTACGAAGATACAAGAGAGAAGGTGACACCGTGAGAAATATGTTATCAGATAAAGCAGTAGCGTTGAAGCCTTCCGGTATCCGAAAATTTTTTGACATTGTGAGTGAGATGGACGATGCGATCTCCCTCGGCGTAGGTGAACCGGATTTTGATACCCCGTGGCATATCAGGGATGAGGGCATCTATTCGCTGGAAAAAGGGCGGACTTTCTACACTTCCAATGCGGGACTGAAGGAATTGAAAGAAGAGATCTGTCATTATACCAAGAGGAAACAGGGTGTTACATATGACCCGGTGCACGAGGTGCTTGTTACCGTGGGAGGTTCCGAGGCGATCGATATCGGTATGCGTGCGGTTGTCAATCCCGGTGACGAGGTATTGATTCCGCAGCCCAGCTTCGTATCCTATGAGCCCTGTGCGATTATGGCGGGTGCCGTGCCGGTTATCATTGAGTTGAAGGCGGAGAATGAATTCCGCTTGACGGCACAGGAACTGGAAAGCGCCATTACGGATAAGACGAAGATGTTGGTTCTTCCTTTTCCGAACAATCCCACCGGCGCTATTATGGAGCGGGAAGATTTGGAAACCATTGCGGAGGTGATCCGGAAACATGACATACTTGTCATGTCTGATGAGATCTATGCGGAGCTGACTTATAAAGAGAAACATGTATCCATTATAGAGATTGAAGGTATGCGGGAGAGAACGATCCTGATTAACGGTTTTTCCAAGGCCTTTGCCATGACCGGGTGGAGACTGGGTTATGCCTGCGGACCGAGGGAGATCATCGAGCAGATGGTGAAGCTTCATCAGTTTGCGATCATGTGTGCGCCCACCACAAGCCAGTATGCCGCAGTGGAAGCGCTCCGAAACGGAGAGGACGATGTGCAGGAGATGCGCACGGCTTATAACCAGAGAAGGCGATATCTGATGAATGCCTTTCGTGAGATGAAGCTGGAATGCTTCGAGCCCTTCGGTGCTTTCTATGTGTTCCCGTGTATTAAGGAATTCGGCATGACAAGCGAAGAATTTGCCAACAGATTTCTGACGGAAGAGAAAGTTGCCGTAGTACCCGGCACGGCATT
>CAMWXF010000172.1 GCA_947178115.1 uncultured Lachnospiraceae bacterium | reverse complement strand
ACCCCAAACGGACAGTTCCGCACACAGCTTCCGCAGGCGATACACTCCGAAGCATGATGCTCCAGCAGCTTATAGTGATCCGCAACCGTCTCCGGCACCTCTCCCTGTGCCAACGCCAGATTCAGATATTTATTGATATCCGCCACGTTTATTCCTACGCTGCATGGTGCACAGTGGCCGCAGTACATGCAGTTGCCGTGGAATTTAAACTTTTCCATGCGGGACAGTACCGTGGAATAGTCTCTCTCTTCTCTGGAAGCTTCCAAATAGGACACTGCCTTCTCTACCTCCGCAATACTGCGGCATCCTGCCATAACGGATACTACAGCGGGTCTTGTCAGACAGTATTCGATACACTGATACTCATTGAACGCCACACCAAAGGGAGAAAGCTCCTCATTCAGCATATCGCCGCCGCCAAAAGCTTTCATAACATCAATCGCTACATTTTCCTTCTCACACAACTCGTAAAGCGCCTTTCTCTCCGGGTCCATACCGATGCGTCCATCCTGATAATTCTTCGGGTCCCACAGATCGTTACAGTCTTCGCTGGCCGGCTGCATATCATAAGCCGCATTTACGGAAAACATCAGCACATCAACCAATCCTGTCTCCACTGCCTTGCGTGCCACAATCGGATTGTGTGAGCTCAAACCGATGGCGCGGATCGTACCTGCCGCCTTCAGTTCTTTACAATACTCGATGATCTCACCACCGAATACTTCCTCGAAATCGCTCTCGCCATCCACATAATGAATCATACCGATATCCAGATAATCCGTTCCAAGTCGCTGCAGCTGGTCCTCCAACCCGGCTTTGACCTTAGACAAATCTCTGGTGCGCAGATACTGCCCGTTCTCCCACACGGAACAGATATGCCCCTGAAGAACGATCTGATCCCGTCTGCCTGCGATCGCCGCACCCATGTTATCCCGGAACTCGGGATTCGAGGTATACATATCAATAAAATTAATTCCCAGTTCCATGGCACGATCGAGCATCGCTTTAAATTCTTCGCGGGATTTTCCCATGAATCCCTCGCAGCCGAGAGCGATTTCGCTCACCTTCTGTCCGTTGCACCGTTGTAATGTTCTGTATCGCATATGCACCCTCCTTCTAAAATGTATGTATTAAAATACTTTTTGATTATTACACAGGTCACTTCTTAGTTGTCCGCTGTCAATTTCTTTTTATCTTATGCGCCGTGATGATCGTGTAGCTGTGCGCATTTACCGTGATCTCGCAGTTATCGACGATCACATACCAATTTTTCCCACGTCGGCTGATAGACGCATTGGAGTCAGATATTCTGCCGCGGCACCACTCCACGACATCATCTGTGTTCAGGGAAAGGTTGCGCTTAATTCTTTCAACGCCCATTTCCGTGGTATGTAATTGATCTAAATTAACAAGTAAATCGGTTTGTGTATTGTCTGCCATCTTATCCTCTTATTACCTCACGCAAAAGCCCGCCATGCAAAGGAAACACAGCGGGCTCATGCATATGTATGTGTCCTGAATCAATATGTCGTTACACCGATATATAACTAGCTCACATAATTATCAAAATATCCCTGAATCAAAATTACCGGAGTACCCTTGTCTCCCGAACCGCTTGTCAGATCGCACAGGGAACCGATCAGATCCGTCAGTCTTCTGGGCGTCGTACCCTGCGATGCCATATCGCCGACCAGATTATCTTTCTTTTCTCTGATACGGTTGGAGATCGCCTCTTTCAGCGCATCACCGGACAAGTCTTTGAAATCATTATCCGCCAGATATTTTAACTTCACTTCGTTGGGTGTACCCTCTAAGCCGGGCGTGCTGGCAGGAGATACACAGGGGTCAGCAAGCTCCCAGATTTTCCCCACCGGATCTTTGAACGCGCCGTCGCCGTATACCATGACTTCTACGTGCTTGCCGGTTTTGTTCAGAATCTCTTTCTGAATATCCAGTACCAGATCAGTACACTCTCTCGGGAATAGCTTGATGGTATCTTCCGTAGACTTATTGGAGCCAAGCAGTCCGTATTTCTCATTGCAGCCGCTGCCGTTTACGGACGATGTAAGGATATCATCCATTCCCATTACCACCTCTGCGCCTGCCGCTTTCAGAAGTCGCTTCGTGCGGGCTCTCGTGTGAATATCGCAGTTTAATACTTTCTTCGTATAAGGAAGAATGCTGCGGCAGTCGTTGGCAAAGATAATCTCCACGTCAGCTCCCGCTTCCCGAATCAGATCTCCGTAATAAGCTACATAGTCCACTCCCGTAAAAGGATGTTTGTTCTCTCCGAAAAGTTCTCGGTATTTCTCCAATGTCAGCACATCGCTGTAAGGATTGATCCCCGCCTCATCAAGCTGATCCAAAGACACAAGCTCGTTTCCTACCTCATCACTGGGATAGCTGAGCATCAACACAACTTTCTTCGCGCCCTTCGCGATTCCTCTTAAGCAGATCGCGAAACGGTTTCTGGACAGAATCGGGAAAATAACGCCGATCGTCTCCCCGCCGAGTTTCTCTCTCACATCCTGCGCGATCGCTTCCACCGATGCATAGTTGCCCTGAGATCTCGCCACGACAGATTCTGTCACCGCAATCACGTCTCTGTCACGGATGGCAAATCCTTCCGACTCAGCCGCCTCTAACACACTGTCCACAACAATTTTCGACAGGTTATCGCCCTCTCTGATAATCGGACAGCGTATACCCCTTGATACAGTTCCTACTTTTCTTTCCATGTATTATCCCTTCTCTCTTTCTATAATTAGCCATCAATGAAGCTTTCTTACCGCGGAAATCATAACGCCTCTGCCTATGTCCCGCCATAACTTCATTCTTAAAACACGTCCTCTTATATTCTGCCAAAAAAAGGACAAAAAAGCAACAATATTCGTCTAACAAATCCGTTGAAATTGAGTCTTTTCTCGGAAACTTACATCACATCTCCACCACCCGCGTAGCAATCTTCTCCCGGAATCTCACATCATGCTCCACGACAAGCATAGTAGGCTGGTACGTGAGGAGCAAATCTTCGATCTGCATTCTGGAGAAAATATCAATATAATTAAGCGGTTCATCCCAAATATACAGATGTGCCTGTTTCAGCAGACTTGCCGCGATCAGCACTTTTTTCTTCTGCCCTTCGGAATAATCTTCCATATTCTTGGCAAACTGCACCCGCTCCAAGTCAAGCTGCCTTAAGATCGCAAGGAAAAGGCTCTCATCCAGATTATTCTGTCTGCTGTACTCCTTCAGACTCCCATGCAGATACGAAGTGTCCTGATTAATATAAGACACGATAAGTCCGGAAGCTGTAGTCAGTGTCCCGGATTCCCGCATTGCGCTCACTTTGTCAGCGCGCCGGTCATCCGCACAGCGTGCAAGAATTGCCTTAATCAGGCTGGACTTTCCACAGCCGTTCTCTCCGTGGAGGAAGACCCGCTCTCCGCGCCGCAGCTCAAAATTAAAGTCCTGAAAAATCTCGGTACAGTTCTCACTGCCGGTGCTTTCCTTCTCTACTCTCACCCCCGCTGAATCCGGCGACGTACAATACGCAATCCCGTAATCTCGTGCGGCAATCAACACTTCCTTATGGTGCCGCATCGGCATGAGCTTCAAATCTACAGGACGCTCGATGTCCTGCAGAAGTCCTTCCTTCTGTTCGATTTCGTCTGCGATGCGCTTCTCCATCTGCATTCTTCTGCTCTGCATTTTCTTCGTCTTCGCACCGATATAGGAACGCGCGCCTATGCTTCTGTCGTTCTCCTTCACCGGATCGAAGCCGATTTTTGTTCTCTCACTTTTATCCGCCCACTCATGGGTTCTCTCCGCCGCTTTATTCAGTCTTCTGATTTCTTTCTTGTGCTTCTCATTCTCCGCTTCATGGAACGCATCCATACGGTTCTTGTTCTCCCACCATGATGAGAAATTTCCGCTCTGCACCTCTATGGTACAGCGGTTTAAAACCAGCACGTGATCAATACATGCGTCCAACAGATCGCGATCATGAGAAACAAGAATAAATCCCTTCTTCTGCTGCAGGTACGCCTTCACTACCTCCCGCGACTCCTGATCCAAATGATTCGTCGGCTCATCGATAAGAAGGAAATCATTTTCTCCCGAAAACAAAACTGCCAGCATTACCTTCGTGCGTTCCCCGTGGCTGAGTGTCCGGAACGGTCTGTAGAGCACATCCGCCTCGAGGTGAAGCTTCTCCAGCTCACAGATGATCCGCCAGAGTTCACAGTCCGTCTTCCACTCTTCCATAAAATCCGCACAGCATTGTTCTTTCTGCTGCTCCGTGACCCGATAGGGAAAATAGTCAAACACCGTCGATGTGCTGATATGCCCTTGATACTCCTTTTGGTTTCCCATCAAAAGGTTTAAAAACGTGGTCTTACCTTTGCCGTTTCTCCCGATAAAACCTAACTTCCAGTCCGTGTCTATCATAAAAGATACATTTTCAAATATATTGTCAAAGCTGCCTTCATAACAGAAGGTGAGATTTGATACACTGATTTGTGCCATGATGTTTTAACCTCCATTTCTTCTTACAACTTCTCCGGCATAAGCAGACTCAGAAGACTGCATCTTCGACTCTGCCTATGCGCGCAAAGAAAAAGAATCATCTGTTGCCAAATGATTCCGAATGGTTTCTGTTTCATAAACACGGTCTATTGTTTGATTAAGCGCATCACAAAATAGCTTTAAAGCCCTGTCGGCTTAATCAATTTTTATCTATTAATAAAAGACACAAATAAAGAGCGGTTATGAAAATGAGAAACATAATCCACTTTTGGCAACAATATTTCATGTTTCAAAAGTCGATTACTGCCTCATCTTTCCACCCCTTCCGCTCGTGATAATTCATTATAGGTTCCTGATTCGGGATTTGTCAACCGGTTTTATTAAATATATAATACAGCTTGGACACAGAATTTTCTCAATTTATACATATTTTTTCCTTAAATTGCCTGTACAATCTTAAA
>CAMWXF010000171.1 GCA_947178115.1 uncultured Lachnospiraceae bacterium | reverse complement strand
TTTTCAAACATATTTCGGAGATTTTGCTTCAAAATACCATTTTAAGGATATGTATGCAGGCGGTTTCTATCCATATGACAGCTTAAATGAGCATTGGGCATTTTGGAGTCGAAACATTTATGTAAATCGATATATGAACGCTCCGAAACCTGTTTATGAGAATCTGCTTGCGCTGGTAAAGGATAAAGACTACTTTGTGATTACGACGAATGTGGATCATTGTTTTCAGAAAGCAGGATTTGACAAAAAGAGATTGTATTATACGCAGGGCGACTATGGTTTGTTTCAATGCAGTGAGCCTTGTCATGACGAAACATACGACAATGCGGAAACTATATATGAGATGGTGAAGGCACAGGGGTATCAGATTGGAGCAGACGGCAGTCTGTACTTGCCTGAAGATGTGACTGCAAAGATGTCAGTACCCGACGAATTGATTCCTCTCTGTCCGAAATGCGGTAAGCCCATGAGCATGAATCTGAGGGCGGATGACACATTCGTGCAGGATGAGGGATGGTATCAGGCAGCGGAGCGGTACGAAACATTCTTAAGGCGGCACCGGGATACAAAAGTGCTGTTTTTGGAACTAGGTGTGGGGTATAATACACCGGGCATTATTAAATATCCGTTCTGGCAGATGACGGCAGGAAATTCCAAGGCGATTTATGCTTGTATCAATTATGGAGAAGCCGTCTGCCCACATGAGATTGAAAAACAGTCCATATGCATTGATGGAGATATTGGCAAGATTATAGATAAATTATAGAAGGATTGCAATAGATCCGTCTGTGAGGGGATATACCGATTTGGATGATTGGCTTTTGATTTCTCATATTTTTTCATATGCCAGTCTGGGGGAATCATCCTCAATCACATAGATCGTCCCACAATGAACGAATCCGCATTTATTCAGTAGATTCTGCATGACCTGATTGTCGCCGTGGGTATCCACGCGCAGGTGCCCGCATTGCTTAAATGCCCATTCGATGCAGAAATATCCGATACCATTCACGGTTCCGTCGCCCGCTAAGCGATGAATCACACCATATGCAGAGTCTGCCAGCCATGCACCGTTTTCTATTGTATGGTAGGTGGGCTCAATATCTTTGCCCTGCTGAAAGAAAAAAGTGCCGACAATCCTGTTTTCGTGGGTACAGACATAGCTGCAGCCGGCGGCAATATCGGAATGAATCAATTCTTCCGGCGGCCAGTTGGTTGGTCCCCACTGGTTAGGGTTGCCGTGTTTAGCCATAAAATCTCGGGCATATTCATAAATCTCCATAATCCGATTCAAATCTTTTTCGGTTGAATGACGTATTTCCATCTTGCACCTCCGCAAAAATAGTTTCTATTACTCCAAATGGCTGATGACAGTAATTGCTGTTTTAGCAATAGCGCCGAGATCTCCTGTTTTTGCAGGCACATCCGCCAGAAGGGCAAACTGATACTCTTCATATTCCCATGAGGCAAGTACCTGCGTACTATCTGCAGAACGTTGCAAATTGATGTACACGGCCTGTCCTGAGGAAGAAGTACCCTGCCATGTTTCCTCCAATGTTTCATCGTATACAATATCCGGGAGATCTGGCATTCCGTCTCTGATGGACAGTAATTTGCAGTCAGCATCTAAAATAGCATCGTGATAATCGATTTCCAGATGGTCTTCATCCGGCTGTCTGTATTCTATGTTTTGTATCCAGTTTGAATTTCCCGGCAATTGAATAGAAATCCCGAATGTACGGAACATAGCCTGTAGGTCGTGTGACGATTCCGCACGGCTTATGGAAATCAATTCGCCAAATGGTGGCTGTGTTTCTTCAAAAGCGTCCTTACATGTAATGGAAACAACACTGTTTATTTGGGTTGCCCAGTCTGCCATATCATCAGGAAGTACAAAGCAGATATGATCATAGGAAATTTCAGCTTCGATGGGTTGTACTAAAATGAGCGGTTTTACACTGTCCATCGTATTCTCAACGATGACCCCGACAAACGTAATCGTTCCAACATCGTTATGTGGCGGGTTTGCTGTTCCGAACTCATCACCATATGGTACATTCGATGTTTCAAACTCATCATCATGTGGCGTATTCGATGTTTCAGACATATCATCATATGGGACATCTGTTGTTTCGACTGACACATCCGTCTCAGGGTCAGTCAAAAAGCACACCGCAACTACCGCACACGCGCCGACAGCAGCGAGCATGGCCCATAATGCAGGTCTTTTGTAATGCAGCACATGCTTAACCCTTTCTTTTATCCGTCCTTCGCCAAAAGCAAGGGGATAAGACACACGCATTCCTCCGGGCATACTACAGGAAAGTAAGGCATGGCAGTATGCCTTCTTACCATCAAAACTCATATCTTTGACCGCCCTTTCGTCGCAGGCAAATTCGATATCCCGACAGAATAGAATATAAGCTGCCCACACCAGCGGATGAAACCAATATACCGCTAACAGCACATAACTGAACGGCTTCCAGATATGGTCGCCTCTTTTCAAGTGCGCCCGTTCATGGGTGAGTACATATTTCGTCTGTTCCGCATCAATGCTGGAAGAAAGGTAAATCCGCGGTTTCACGATTCCCAGAATAAAGGGAGATTTTACGCCGTCACAAATCCAGGCATGATTCTGTAAAGGTACGGCTTCCCGTACTTTGCCACGCAGCCGTAGAAAGCTTATAAAAGCATACTCAAACATAGCAACAAGTCCGATTACCCAGATGATACTTGCCGCAAACGCCCAGATATCCAGCGGATTAACGCTGGCACCGGGTGCGGGCGCAAAAGTCTCACCGATCATCGGATTTAACATACCATCAATGGCGGGAATGCCGCTGTCAATGGCGGGTTCCGGCGCGTATCGGACAACAGCCGGACTTACTGTTTCTGCACTCGGTATCAGGCTGAATGCGCTTTCAAAAGTAAACGGGCATATCAGACGGACAGCAACGATCGCCCATAATGTGCATGTCAGCCACTTCGGTGCTTTTTGCAGGAGAAAACGCAGCACGATAACTGCCAGAATAAGCCAGCCTGCAGCAATACTCATATTGAATATTTTGATAAATACTGCCTCCATTCTTATCACCATGCCTTTCATGTATTATGTCTTATTTGCTTTTGATAGAATGCGCTTCGGAAAGACAGTCTGTCATGCCCGATCTATGATTGCCCTGATCTTATCAGCTTCCTCGGGAGTCAGTGCATTGTCTCTTGTAAAAGCTGCAATAAAAGCGGGGAGCGAGCCGTCGAAGGTTTCTTCTACAAATTTTCTGCTTTGCAGGGAATTAAATTGTGCGCGGGTAATCAGGCTGGTCACGGTTCCGTTGTTATTTTCAAATAAACCTTTATTGCACAGCCGTTTCAGAACCGTGTGAGTTGTCGTTCTTTTCCATGAAAAAGCTTCTGCCGCAAGTTTTACCAATTCAGAGGAAGTCACCGGTTCGTGTTCCCAGATTATCTCTGCAAAACGGGATTCAATTACTCCGAGTTGTATTTCTGCCATAGGTGTTTACCTTTCCTGAGTTTTTGCTTTGTTGTGAAACTACTTTGTGTAGTCTGTATTATAAACAAAGACTACATCATATAGACTGTAGTGTCAATATGAAAATTTCATGCCCAAAACAAAGTGATTTATATCATTTCTATGTATAACGCGATAAGACAGCACGATAAGAAAAGTGGAAAAGAAAAACGTTGCCAAAAATAAACTATAAAACGGAGGTGGATTTTATGTTAACCAAAGTGGAGAATACATATGCATATTGTAACAATACAGAGTCGGCATCAGGTTCCGGCAGTATGGACAAGACTGCAGCAGGGAGTCAGACAGAGTCCGGCAGTAAGACAAACAGGAGTACAGCCGAATACTCCAGAACCCTGCAGAAAAAGTACAGCTATATGAATACAGGGACAACTTCAATGGAAGGAATACCCACGACAGTTTCCGTATCACCTGCTTTTCTTCAAAAGTGTGCTAACGATCCGGAGAAAGCAAAGTATCTGGAAGAGAATCTGGCGGCGATTCCGGAATGCGTAAAGTCGCTTAAGAATTTTACGAAAACAATGCCGGGCAGCCCGACCGTGACCTATGCGGCTTATTTTATAGACGAGAATGGTAATATTACGGCGATGAGCGGATGTACGAATGATCCCGACGGGAAGATCGCCAGAGAAAATGCTGAGCGGAGGGCAAAAGAGAAAAAGGAGCAGGAAGAAAAGCAAGCAAAGAGACGGGCAGAACAGAAGGCCGAGGAAGAAAGGGCGGAGGAACGGCATGCCGAGAAACAGGCAGCTCTTGAAAAACTGGGCGAAGAGTCAGCAGAAGGAGAGATATATACCGTATCTGCTGACGGTGCAGATGTGAGGAGTGCCACGCAGAGACTTATGTCCGCGTCTTCGGGAATGCCGACATCTTCTGTGTCGGGGTTTTCTGCAAGAGCGTAGGAAAAATGCAGTGACAAGCTGTTTGCTAATTTGCAGAGTTTTTTGGTGTAATTTCATTCCATAGGGTAAAGCCCAGAATCAAAGCGCCGCCGATTACCTGCATGGCGGTCATGTCTTCTCCTAAAATCAGAACAGATACAAGAACGGCCACAAGTGGGTCAATATAACTCAGTATGGCAGCTTTCTGACCAGGCAGTTCTTTGAGAGAGGAAAAGTATAAACAGTAGGTCACACCGGTATGGACAAATCCTACGACCAGCAGGCAGACCCAGCCGGTACCGTTAAGGTCGGAAAGTGTGACTCCGCTCGTGAATCCCACATAGGGAATCAGAACAAGAATTGCAGCAATAAATTGCAGGAATGTTCTGTGGATACCTTCAACCTTTTTAATAAACTTATTGAGTAAAATAACTGCTGCATACAAACAGGCCGCGCCAAGACCGAAGAGGATGCCGATAAAATGATTATTTCCTGCTGACAGATCCCCGAGACCTGTAATCAATACAATACCGAGTGTGGACATAAAAAAGCAGATCCATTGCTTACCCGACATCTTTTCCTTAAATAGGATGGGACAGGCTACCGTCACGATGAC
>CAMWXF010000170.1 GCA_947178115.1 uncultured Lachnospiraceae bacterium | reverse complement strand
CAGCAAATGTATGGAAGAGATCGCCATCATAATAGATATGTTGCGGCACATGTACTCCGCCAGCTTCGGATATACCTCTTTCACCTCGTTCAGGTCCACGCACTTGGAGACAATCTTAGTCACCTTGATCTGCTGGTCAATGCGGCTCATCAGAACCTTTTCATTGACGGACTGGTCCTCTCTTCCGATGTAATAATGATACAGATCAATATCCATATAATAGATATGTCTCACATAAGGCAGCGGCTTATAGGCAAAGATATTATCTACATAGAACGTATGCTCCGGCAGCACCACATCCGCCCTGCGCAGCAGTTCAGTCCGAAAGATCAGTGCGTGCATGATCAGATATTGGGATGTATGAAATCTTCCGATATCATTCCAGTCGCAGGTTTCCTCTACCGGGAATACATTTCTGTAATGCATAACATGATATGTGCCCTCATCCAGATGATCATAGATATAATTGCAGACAAACAGATCCGGAATGCTGCCCACAAGCCCGGCTTCCTTTAAAGTACAGAATCTTTTGATCCGATACAGCAATTCGTCGTAAGCACTCGCATCCAACCAGTCGTCCGAATCCACTACCTTGAAAAACATCCCTCGCGCCAGCTCTAACCCTTTATTGACTCCTGAACCGTGTCCGCCGTTCTCTTTATGTACGGCTCTGACGATTCCCGGATACAGCCTCTCATAATAATCCGCGATCTCCCCTGTGGCATCTGTAGATCCATCGTTTACAATGATAATCTCGACATCCTCCCCACCCACAAGCAGTGATTCGATACACCGCTTCATATAATCCTGTGAATTGTAGCACGGCACCGTAAATGTTATGTACTTCGTCCCGTTATTTTCATTCTTCCTATTCTGCATGTCCCGACCTCCATAATTTTGTGTTCATAACTTTCATAACCAATACCTAGCGCAGATGGAAGTTAATATCTTAAGAAACCCCTCAAAAAGCGTCAGTGCTTAACGAGGTTATGAGTTGCTTTGCAACTCACGAGTTTAGCACCTGCTACGCTTTTTGCGGAGCGAGAGCGCGGTTTCGTAGATATTAACTTTCATCTGCGCGGACGGGTTAGACTGTCCGTGAAAACCAACTTTCTACCTATCATAACGAATGAATCTATGGATTTTCTTCAACAAACTATTAAGTATTTCTTAAAAAAACTCCGCCACATCTTAAAAAGTTTACTTCTATCCCACAAAAGTATCTTTCTAAGATGTGGCGGAGCTCATAAAATCCGCTTTTTATATTCTATTCGTTTAATCGCATGATCCGTAATTTTATCGAATCACTGCCCCCGTCAATCCCTCAAATACCGCATTCTTCACACGTTCCATGCCGACAAGAGTAAGATGAACTCCATCCGTTGTCATCTCTGCCAGATTATCAATCGTAATACCACAGTGATACAGATCTATTACCGTTGCGCCCTTGCTGTCCGCGATCACCTTGATCTGATCTGAGTACTCCTCCGCCGTCAGCCCCAGATGATTCTCAAATATGACAAACGGTTGATCTGTTCCCCAATCACCCACAGGTGCAAGCGTGCAGCAGAAGATCTGTGCCGTCGGATAATAGCTTGCCAGCTTGTCCAACATCAGACAATAGGCATCGCTGAAATTCTCCACGTTTCCTTCCTCCACCAGCTTCGTCCCATCGTTATCTCCGATCGGCACGCCTTTGAGCAGATCATTCGTTCCCATATAAATCACAATGACATCCGGAAGCCTTCCCTGACTTCCCACCAGAAAAGAGAGCCTTCCGTCGCTGCAGCCAAACATCGGATCGTCGATACTTAACGAGTCCCCGCTGCAGGTGCTTCCGGAACTGGAATTATTGGCACACAGTTCCATTCCCGTTTCATCAACCAGACTTTTCCACCATGTTTGTGACACGTCTGTCAACTCTCCGTCAAAAGGATAAAACACATTAAAACCCTCCGGAATCCAGCCGTCATAAGTAGAGATGCTGTCTCCCAGAATCGATATGCCCAATCCTTCCAATGACACTGGTTCATCAACCGAAGTTTCCGCAGAGGCCTCCTCCTGCCCTGCCTCGCTCTCTCCATCCGAATCGCCGTTCTTCTCCGACATATTATCCACGCTTTCCTGCACATCAGCCGTCTCTTCTAAAGTCTTCTCTGTCGCTTCATCCCGATCCTGATTCACTTCGTCATCCGTTTCTGCGTTGCCGCAGCCGCTTGACCCGCCGCACAGAAGCACAGCGCACACACCCGCACATACCAGTATGTTCACTCTTCTTTTTCCCATAGTACCTTACTCCGTCCGACTTCCGATCACCGGACGGTCCCCCTTAAGAATCTTTGCCCCCACTGCCTCCTTCTGTTACTTCTTAAACACGGACTGTCTCGCCCCGTGCAGCCGTTCATGGTGTTTCAGCACGTCATTCACAGCGTCCATACGCAGTCCTGCATCAATGAAATCGCAGCTTTTACAAAACGGATAATTCTGTCTGCCGTCCCGGATCGCCTGACGAAGCTTCTTATATGGCTCGCTGCTCCAACCGTCCTTCAGCGGCACTTTATGCAGATCCGCCAAATCGGTCACCTCGAAATTATCGCAACAGCAGATTCCCAGTTTGCCGTTCGGCATGATCCACATGTCTGTATACGGCATAAGGCATGTCTCTTTAACCACCTTATTTTTTTTCGCCTGTTTATTCGGCGCGCTGCCCGCGCGATTGGTCAGCACTTCTTTCAGATATCGCATCTGAATCAGGATATCCACATCCTTAAACTCCTCCGGATGAGCCTTAACATAGTCATAGATCACCTGAATATTGTCATGCATTTTCATATTGAGACAATAGTTATTGATGATAAGCTGATTCACATAGGGCACGATCGTTTTCACCTTGTCCACATCCAAAAGCAGTCCGTTGGTAGACATGAAGATAAACGCATCCGGAAGTTTTTCCCTCGCATACTTATGAAACTCGACGATCCGCTTATCCAGCCACGGTTCATTATTGCCGTAGAGCGTCAGATGTCCCTTATAATTCCAGTCGTGAAGCTGATCGATGATAGAATAATACATCTCATCCTCCATCTTCATATAAGGCCGTTTCTCCGCATGAATATTGGCGGTGCAGAACTCACATGTACTGTTGCACCGATTCACCGTCTCCAAATTCACCACCATCGGATGGGGTGCCTCCTTCTGAGAAAAGAAATATTCGATATATTTCTTCTGCTGCCGTCTTCTGGCAATAAACTGGAGCTTCAGATAGCCCATACTGGATAACCTAGGCAGATATTTTCTGGCATTCCATCCAATTATTCCCCCAAAATTGTGTACTCTGATCGACATATTTGTTACCGTGCCTTTCTCTCAATATATATTTTCTTCACGCCGCCTCATATACATAAACCGTACAGCTTCCGTCCCGCGCCGTGTAACTGTCCATAAGCCGCAGTCCGACTTCCTCTGCATTGGCAAGCTCCAATCTGGAGAAAATATACTTTCCTCCCAACGCACAAAACGCCTGTGCATCAATATAAATATCATAATCTGTAGCATACACGATCTTTGTCGCATTTACAATACTTAAATCCGTTCCTGAGTACAGGTACGCCCGTGCACCCCAATCATCATAGTAGATTCTGGTTGCTTCCACCCGTTCTAAGGCCGGCGCAATGATCCCTCGAAACTCCTCTTTATACTGCTGGGAATAGAAGCCCAAATATCCGTCCAGTGTGGCGATTCCGTTATACTCAAGCACTGCGGGATGAAACCCGTATGCCGCCGACCATTCTCCCTGATAGCCGATTTTTTCCTTAATCTCATCAAAAAGTTCCCGCGCATAGAACTGCTCATAATCCAGTTCATCCACTTCCGTGCCATGGAAATATTCATAGGCTCTGTTATAGCATGTATGATACAGATCATTATACCGGTTGGGTGTCAATATAACCGCCAGCACGGCAATGCAGACAATGCCATTGGCAAGCCACATCTGCCATACTCCCGCATCATACAGCCGGATCAGCACCAGCAGAAGCGCCCCGTACCAGAGAAACGGATTAAAGAATATGGTTCTGTTAAACTGCCATCCCTCCAGCGGGGGAATCAGCCGCTCCACCAGCGACCTGAGAGGCTCCAAATCATAGAGCCCGTATACCACGCTGTTAAACAGAATAAAAAGCATGAGAAAGTTAAAAGGATCTCTCAGAATCTTCTTTGCCTGCTTCCTGCACAGATATATTCCGTTGTTTACCGCAAAATAAAGTATGCACACCGGCAGTACCACCTTGCCGTGTATATCATCCGCATGAAATATTCCTTCCCGCCAGACCGTACCGATCTCCCGCAGAATCTCCGGTATCGACAGGCTGGCATTCACCATTGAAGAGCGTATCGTCACCTCGTCGCTGAACAACATCTGCCCGAACAGCCGATACTCGCACACCACATACCCCAGCGCCAGAACCGGAAGCGCTGCCGCAAGCCGCCACGAAGGCCTCCTGTCCCGTATGGACAGCCATATGACCGCTATCACAAGATATCCAAGAATAAAAATTCCATGATAGGAGAAGTAAGACACCAGCGGATAAACAAACAATGCTGCATACCACCACATCCCCTGCCGTCTGTAAATCTTGACAAGCAGATACACACACAGCGGAATAGATGCAAACGCAAATCCGAATGCCGGGAAGAACCAGATAATGCCGTATGCAAATCCGGTCATATAGATCACCGGACGGTAGTGCATGTATCGCTCCGGAAACAACTCCGCCGAAAGCAGCCTGAAAGAAAACATCCCCAACAGAATTTTGACGAGAATACCGAGCACATACGCCGTGTAAGTGGGAAAAATCATGTACAGCAGACTGTAAGCAGACAGTTCCGACGGAAGATTATCCCGGCTGACCCCTCCCAGAAAAGGCACATCAACACCGTGTTTCCAAAAAGTACCCGTATTTTTTAACATCTGAAACTGGGCAAGAAAGAGATCCATATTGTCATGGACTCCGATATAACTGCGCTCTCCGTAACCAAAGAAAACGCCCGCCGTCAGCAGCAGAAAT
>CAMWXF010000169.1 GCA_947178115.1 uncultured Lachnospiraceae bacterium | reverse complement strand
ACATACCCGTCAATAATATACCTGTTCTCTTCATATGCATCACCCTCATCATCACAGAGCAAATCGAGTAGGCTCGATTGCGAGATCCGTTTCGCGGACTCGAAATTCCCCATACTGTTAGTTTCTTCCAAATTCAGACAATTCCAAGCCGTCATTCCGCTCTATGGTCATACCGATGCTCCACTGGTTGATAAACAGCAGCAGCGGATTACCCTTCAAATCCTTGATCTTCTTCATATCAGAGGTGCCTGTCAGCTTGTCAAGATCAATCTCCTTATTTTCTATCCAGCGGATGTGTTCGTAAGGAAGATTCTCAAGCTTAATTTCCACATTATACTCATTCTCCAGGCGATACTTCAGTACGTCGAACTGCAGCACACCGACCACGCCGACAATAATCTCTTCCATACCTGTATTATATTCCTGAAATATCTGAATGGCACCTTCCTGCGCGATCTGTGTGATTCCCTTCACGAACTGTTTTCTCTTCATCGTGTCGATCTGTCGCACCCTTGCGAAGTGCTCCGGTGCAAAAGTCGGGATACCCTCATACTCAAACTGCTCCTTTGGCATACAGATAGTATCACCGATCGAAAAAATACCCGGATCAAATACACCGATAATATCTCCGGCATACGCCTCATTCAATATCTTACGCTCGTCCGCCATGATCTGCTGCGGCTGCGACAGACGCATGACCTTACCGCCCTGCACATGCTTTACTTCAGCGCCTGCATCGAATCTGCCGGAGCAAATGCGCATAAATGCCACCCTGTCGCGGTGCGCCTTATTCATATTTGCCTGTATCTTAAAGACAAATGCGGAAAAGTCATGTTCCACCGGATCAATCAGCCCAATGTCCGCCTTACGGGGAAGGGGTGTTGTCGTCATCGCCAGGAAATGCTTCAGGAAAATCTCCACACCGAAATTTGTAAGCGCCGATCCGAAGAATACCGGCGTCAGATCTCCTGCCTGTATCCGCTCCAAATCATACTCCGCGCTGGCGCCGTCAAGAAGCTCTATCTCGTCAAACAATTGCGCCTTATATTCCTCCCCGATATGCTCCGTCAGTACAGTCTCCTCCCCAATCGGGATTCTGGTAGCATGTCCCTCTTTCGTTCCCTTCTCCGTGTCCGAATAAGTGATGACACATTTACTCTCACGCTCATAGACACCCTTGAAGCTCTTACCGGAACCAATCGGCCAGTTAATCGGACATGTGGCGATTCCCAATTCCTTCTCGATCTCGTCCAATAGAGTGAACGTATCGTTGGCGTCGCGATCCATCTTATTGATAAAAGTAAAAATCGGAATATGACGCATGACGCACACCTTGAACAGTTTTCGTGTCTGCGCTTCCACACCCTTAGAAGCATCGATAACCATGACTGCGGAATCCGCCGCCATCAATGTCCTGTAAGTGTCTTCTGAGAAGTCCTGATGTCCCGGTGTGTCCAGAATATTGATACAGAATCCATCGTATTCGAACTGCAGCACCGACGAAGTGACGGAAATACCTCTCTCCTTCTCGATCTCCATCCAGTCGGAAACCGCATGTCTGGCGGTTGCCTTTCCCTTTACGCTGCCCGCCAGATTGATCGCCCCGCCATATAACAGGAACTTCTCGGTCAGAGTCGTCTTACCCGCATCCGGATGCGATATAATCGCAAAGGTTCTTCTTTTGTTTATCTCGTCCGCGTAATTGCCCACGTTTTCTTCCTCCAGATCTTATAACATAGATTTGCCGGCAAACTCCGGCTGTATACCGAAATAATCAAGTACTGTTGCCCCGATATCCGCAAAAGTATCTCTCGTACCGAGATTCATAGGCGTCACACTTCGCCCGTACATAATAAAAGGCGTATGTTCTCTGGAATGATCCGTCGATATCGTATAGCCCGGATCACATCCGTGATCCGCCGTGATCATCAGAATATCCTCATCCCGTAATAACTCCAGCAATTCCGGCAGTTTATTGTCAAAATAAGTAAGTGCCGCGGCATATCCGTCTATATCATTCCGGTGACCGTACAGCATATCATAATCCACCAGATTAATGAAACACAGGCCTTCAAAATCCCGTTTCATATACGCAATCGTTCTCTCGATACCCTCTGCATTGCCCTTGGTATATACATACTCCGTGATTCCCTTGCCCGCAAAGATATCTTTGATCTTACCGACAGAGATCACATCCTTCCCCGCCGCTTTCAGTTGGTCCAGCATAGTGACTGCCGGAGGCTCCAGCGAAAAATCATGCCTCCCGGAGGTTCTGGTGTAGTTACCGCTCGTACCGATAAAAGGTCTTGCAATTACCCGGCCCACGCCATGTCTGCCCTGCAGGATCCCTCTGGCGATCTTACAATATTCATAAAGAGTCTCCACCGGAACAACATCCTCATGCGCTGCGATCTGAAATACACTGTCCGCCGATGTATAGACAATCAGTTTGCCGCTGCTTATATGCTCGTCTCCGTAATCCTTGATTACCTCAGTTCCGGAATATGGTTTGTTGCACAGCACTCCTCTGCCTACAGCCGCACTGAACTTATCTAACACTTCCTCCGGGAATCCGTTCGGATAAGTGGGCAGTGGCTGCTTCGACAAAACACCCGCAATCTCCCAATGTCCTATGGTAGTATCTTTGCCCTTTGAAGCCTCTCTCATACGTGCAATCCTGGCCGTCGGCGACGGCACTTTGTCAAGGCATTCTACTCCGTCAATGTTAAAAAGCCCCATCGCACCCATATTGGGCATATCAAACTTCGAACTGGAAGCGACGGAACGAAGTGTGTTGGTACCCTTATCACCATACTCGGCGGCGTCCTCCATCTCTCCGATCCCGAAGCTATCCAGTACGATCAAAAAAACTCTTTTCATTCTCAGTTCTCTGCCTCCGTATTTTAAAATATGCGCGTATAGTATACCATATATTTCCCGATCGTGCACTTAATTTGAGTTTACGGTACTGATTACCACAGATTCTGCGCTGACCCCTGTCTTGCGGATTACAATATCTTCGATCTGTGCCCGCTGTGCCTCTGTCAGTTCTGCCGTATTGACCACCACATCCACACTGTCACCGTCTATGCTGACAATAGCATCATCAAATCCTTTCGCCTCCAGGAGAATCTCTGCCGCAGTCTCCTTCTCCGCCACATCCGTCATGGAGATCATGCTGTTCACCGCATCCTGTTTCTGCGTCTCGCTGATATTGGCATTGTTGATGATCTCTAAAAGCGTTTCCTTATTCTGCGCACGGGTCTGCTCTTTCTGCAATTTCGCACCTGACAATCCGGACACCGTACCGGAAGAAGTGAACACTGCTTCCCCGGGAACATCTTTCATCTGTTCTTCTGCCAGTGCCTCCGCAAGTTCCTCATCCACACCGCCGTTCTCCGCCATCGTTACGTCCATATCCAGACTCTTGATCTCGCCCGAAGCCTGTTCAATATCTTCCTCTGACAAATCGGTAAAAGCCGCATAGTCAGATTCATCGCTTCCAAGTGCCAGATTACCCATGTCGTCAGTGGCGATTTCCCCATTGACGGACATAATCTCCTCGTCCGTTACTTTTGTGCCTGCAAAATTCAGGTAGCCTGCTACGGCGATCATGATTGCCAGCGCCGTGATCATCATCTGGTTCTTTTTGATCATATTTTTCAATTTCTTCTCCCCTTTTCACTGATTATTTATCATCTTTACTATTTTTATCTTATTCGCATCGATATCAAATAATACCTGAATTGCCCCGATTATATTTTCTTGTACACTTTGTGATCCCGCACCCTGCGCAATCACCACAACTCCCTCCACTGCGGGCGGTATCGTCATAATCACATAAGGTATGTTCTGCCCGCTTGCGTCCGTCGTATAGATTGTGCTCTTTTCGATCCTACTCTCTCCTACCGTGCGTCTTCCGCCTGCTGCATCAGTCTCCTCCGTATTGGAATAATTCTCCGGTCCGTCCTTCTCGACAATCTTATGTTCTGATTCCCTCAATGTAATCAGAACCTTAACTTTACCGACTCCATCCACATATCTGAGCGTTTCCTCCAGTCTGTTTTCCCAATATCCCGCATAGGAATCTGCATCGCTTTCGTCCTGAACTACTGACTCCGTCTCATCTGCAACGGTATGATTTCCGATTTTACCACCTGTTATGTCCGTTATATCGGACTTTGTATTTCTTGGCTGTGACGGAATTGCGATTACACAGAGAAGTATTCCTGTCAGAATGATGATCAGACATTGATCCTTTCTGAGCTTCTTACCGCCTGTCAGTTTCTCGATCAGCTTCTTACCATCCTCCAAGACATACCACCTCCACTCTGTCTTCGGTTATTCCTAATGTCTGCGCAAAAATCCGCTTCAGTTCCTGCATGTTTTCTGCCGCTTCACCCCACCCGTCTGTCGCCTGCTCCGTGCCGGTTTCCGCACCGACCTTCACAGTAATCTCCCCGATTCGTATTCTGTCTGCCTCATCTTTCGCCGCCATACTTTCCCCGTCATTCTCCCGACTCCATTTTCCTTCCGATTCCCCCGGCTGCTTTATCCCTTCCGCCGACTGCTCCGTTTGTGCCATCCGGTCCACACCTGTTTCGGACTGTTCCGCCTGCCTTTCTCCCGATCCCGACTGATCTCGTACCGTGACCCGCACACGATCGAAAACATATTCTCCCGCACCCGCCTCACCGATAACGGAATCACCCTTCTCCTGTCCGGTCAGCTCTATGTTCGTCTTCACAACACGGCATCCGTAACCGACCGCCGCCTCATTCAGCCGACGGGTGATTTCCTCCTCGATCTGCCGGATTACCAGCGCCTCCGTCGCCCCGCCCTCATACGCCATATTACCGAAATCCCCGCTCTGTGCCTCAATTTGTTCCATTATATGAGCAATTTCCTCCTGCCATTTCATCACCTGTCCGTCAGAAACCGAAATAAACGGACGGATAAACAGCAGAAGTACTATAACACCCGCTATTATTTTCATATACTTCTCATACTGTCCATTCGCAGCAAAATGCATCACTGTCTGGGCCACAATCATAAAGATGCCGATCTGCCT
>CAMWXF010000168.1 GCA_947178115.1 uncultured Lachnospiraceae bacterium | reverse complement strand
TAACTATATTGGCATGCGCAGACAGGTCAATACAGGGTGTGACAGTTGGATCAGCTTTTTCCGTGACTGTCGTCTTGACCCGCAGTTTCAGGATGCCTCCCGATATTTTGACAGATGGGATCGGAAAAAGATAGTCCGATTCCTTGATCATATAGATGAAATTCTTGTGGAGCCTGAATATCCGTCGTTGCTGCATGGTGATTTGTGGTCGGGAAACGTGATTGCGGGAAATGACGGCGGCGCGTGGTTGATTGATCCGGCAGTTTATGTGGGTCACGCCGAGGCGGATATCGCAATGACAGAGCTTTTCGGGGGATTTCCGCCGGCATTTTATGATGTCTATAAGGACGCGGCACCTTTACAGCCGGGGTATGAACGCCGCCGCGATGTGTATAATCTTTATCATCTCTTAAATCACCTGAACATGTTCGGGAGAACGTATCTTCCGGAGGTGAAGCGTATTGTAGGGCGGTTTATTCCGATTTAACGCAAAAGGCAAAATAACCGTGGCCGGTATTCAGAAGTATACTGTAATCGAAAATCTCCAAATATAATGTCTTTCTGAACTGTTCCGGTGTCATGAAATGACTGCTCTCCAACTGATATTGTGATGGCTGACGGCAATATATGCCAAGGTGTTTCACAATCCGTAATGAAAGCTCTTTACCGGCATTCATGACGAGTTTATCCATTTTTGTCAGTGGCATACCCAGCATAGTGCTGACAGTTCTCAACACCAGGCTTTCTTCCAGAATCATGAAAATTTGTACCTTTTGCTGGGATGAAGAGGAATATACCAATCGTATGATCAAGCTGGTTCCGAAGTCTTCTCCGCTGTAATGTTCGCTTATAATTTCCGGTTGTAATCTGAAAATTTCCTGTAGGGTGACAGTCAGGGCACTTTTCAGGATATCCATATCAGCACCAGTATTGTCTGTTTTCCACCTATTTAAAATTTTACCTGTGATGGCGCGATCTTCGATTAGAATGTGCGCAGTAAGCCATCCGAGGCAGATACCGAGAAAATGTTGGATAGACTCCTGCGAATAGTCTGATTCGGTCAGATCTTTTTCCAATGCGGGGAGTGTTTTATACCGCATGTCGTCATGCAGGCGTTTGTGCACCTCAAACCCTTCATATCCGATTGACTGCATATAGGCTTCCTCATCGGTAAAGTGTTCTATGGTATAGTTTTTTAAATATTTGATACCTTCGGCACAGGCCCATTGTCCGTTATTTTCATCTCTGCTCAGACGGATTAGCTTGCGCACGATTGAAAAGAGCTTCCGGTGTGCGTTGTCGATGGAGTGCACTCCGATGTTAAACCGTTTGTCCCATTCAGTTTCTTTAGACATGGCGCTCCTTTATCAAATGGAGAAAATCCCATGGTTGTTCATGAAATCCGCCATTATTGTTTTGTTAATAATAATATATGTCGAGAAATGGCATAAGGTGTCAGTTTTTGGAGAGAACGATGCCGTAACGGTTGCAGTTTTTCGCCTCAACAGAGAAGTGCTGCCACCTTTCTTCAACCTGCCAGCAAATCCAACAATTCCTCCTTCGTAAAGCTTCCGCTGCCCTTCTTTAATATTTCGTTTTATTCTATACAATTCTTTTTATGCACAATTGAATAGGTGTAAATGTAAAATTAATAAAGAATATAAGCAATCTATTTCGCTTTGACTTACAACTAACCCAATAGATTTTGAAAAAATACGGTCAGTCAAAATAGACAAAAAGATGGTGGGTAATATAGTAAAGACTGATAAAACTAGATTGGAAAGCAGATTGAAATGTAAAAAGATATTGACGCAACAATGTTGTATATGATAAATTATAATATACACAAATAGTGCAAATGGGAAAGTGCAAATGAAACATATGGGGAGGGCGAAATGAAGAAGATACTGACACTGGTATTGATTGGGGTTGTATGTCTGGGAATTTTGAACGGATGCACCCAGCAGAAAGAAGCGGAATCCGGAAACGAAAATGAGACGGAAACCGAAACTGAAACGGCACAAGAAGATGAGACGCCGGAAAAGAAATATCTGGGAGACGACATTGACAATGTTCGGCTGTTTCCTACGTCGGATGCGGGCTTTGTGGGAGATCCGATGCCGTATTATGAAAACGGGGTATTTCACGTGTTCTATCTGGAGGACTTGAGAGACGGGAAGCTTGGTTATCATCCGTGGAGTATCTTTGAGACTGACAATTTCTATGAATACGAATACAAAGGTCAGGTCATTCCATACGGGGATTCTGCGGAAGCGCAGGATATTGCTCTGGGAACCGGAAGCGTGATGAAGGATAAAAACGGGATGTATCATGCGTTTTACACGGGGCACAACGATAACTTCATGCCGAAAGAGGCGGTCATGCATGCTACAAGCCAGGATCTGTACAACTGGACGAAGATTCCGGAGGACACGCTGTATGCAGGGGAGAACTACTCGGATGTTGATTTCCGTGACCCCTATGTATTCTATGTGGAGAGTGAGAGCCGCTACTGGATGCTGGTAACCACCAGAAATGACCGCACGGGTGTCATCGTGAAATATACGTCCGACGATCTGTCCAAGTGGACGGATGAGGGCATCTTTTTTGAAAATGATATGGAGTCGAACTCCAATCTGGAATGTCCGTCTCTGCTAAAGTATGGGGACAAATGGTACCTGTCATTCTCCGACCAGTGGCCGGATAAGCAGTGGCATTACCGCGTGAGCGACGCGATGACGGGTCCCTTTGAGATACCTGCGCAGGATGTGGTGGACTGTAACGAGAACGCCTTCTATGCGGGAAGGCTGGAAACGGATGGAGAGAATTTATATGTGTTTGGCTGGAATGCCACGAAGGATAAGCATTTCGATGATGCGGCATACACTTGGGCGGGGAATATGGTAGTGCACCAGCTGGTACAGGCAGAGAACGGAGATCTGTTCCCGATTCTGAATACTTCCGTCAAAGAGAAAATGAACCATGAGCTTCCGCTGTCGCCGACGAAAATGACCGAAACCATCCGGCAGGAGGATAACACTTTTGCCTATCAGGGAGATAAATATGAGGTGGTCGAGTTTGGGAAGCTGCGTGGAAGCTATCTGTTCCAGACCACGATCAAGGATTTTAAGGAAGGTGAACGGTTTGGATTTGCCTTTAATACGGACAAGAATGCTGTGGGATCCCTGAATATCCTGTTCAATATGGAAGAAAATGCGATTGAGTTCTATAACACGGACGAGATCTATAATACCGATCCGCAGTCGGAGCTGGCTTTTGACCTGCAGAGCGCAGAGGAACTGGACGTGTCCATCCTGATCGATAACTGGGTGGTAAGCATGTATGTGAACGACCAGTGTGCCTTTACCGCAAGGATGTATTCTTCTCAGGGCGGCGGGTTTGGAATGTTTGGAATCAATTCGGGTATTCGGTGTGAGAATGTCAGAATTTATAAGTAGATGCAGGCAAATGCAGGAAAGGAAGGCGAACATGTTTAAGAAAATACTGGGATGTTCTATCAGAACGAAGATCATGGCGCTGGTTGTCGCAGGACTTGTCGCAGGCTCTGTGGGCTGTGCGGCGGCAAATGGCGGGCAGGATGCGTCCGACGCGGAAAACGCACAGGGCGTAGAAGGCGTGGGTGCGCCGGAGGCGGAAGAAGGCATGGCATTACTGACGGCACAGTGGCCGGACAGCTTCTTTCAGGAGGAATACATAGAACCGGAATTTAACGATGAAGAAAGCCGGGGAAATAACGCGTTTAATGTAGCTGACTTCGGAGAGCAGGGAAACAACGGATGGTTCTACCGGTACGGCAACCCGGACAAACCGTATAAGTCCAAGCTGATTGAAATATTCGATGGGGAAAGCTACCATCAGAAAGGGGCGGACGGTCTGGAGATCAAAAAGGATTTCATCCATACAGCGGAAGGAATCGCTCCGATTCTGGAGTGGCGGGCCGCCAAACAGGGAACAGTCAACTTGAAGCTGACTTATGTGAAGGGCGCCAACGGGGATAAGAATCCCAGCTGGCCGGACGGCGTCTGCATTATGATCTACAAGGATCGGGAATTGCTGGAGAGGCATTCCGTTGAGGTCAAGGTGGAAAGCGAGACATTGCTGGAGACCGCGATTTCCGATATTGCGTTGGAGGAAGACGAGAGCATATATATTGTCGTGGATCCGATGAATAATAACGCCTATGACGGCGGCGCCTTATATGTCGCGATAGCGGATGTCAATGCAACAACCGGCGCGGCGGCAAAAGACGATTCAAGAACGGACAATAATGCGAATAATGTCAAAGACTATGGCGAACAGGGCTCTAACGGCTGGTATTATATGTATGGCAAGGACGTGACAAGCTGTGCATTAGTATCTGACAAGACCGAAGACGGCTATATCAACAATACTTCTCCCGGTCTGGTGATCAGCGAGGGATTCATTCATCCGGCGATCAATGACAACGCGATCTTAGCATGGGCTCCGGCAATCAGCGGTCCTGTCGAGATCAGAGGAAAATATGAGAAGTTCGAGAATAATGACGGCAATCCGGATTGGCCGGACGGTGTTACAGTATCGGTATATCTGAACAGCCAGAAATTATTTTCAGAGAAAGTGCTGGCACCGTTAAAAGGGACAAATGAGATTACCTTCCGGGAAAAGAGGGTTGATGTAACGCCGGAAGACAGGTTATATTTTGTCGTAAGTGCAGACGATAATTCTTCCTATGACGGAGGCGGCTTCCAGATTTCGATTCTGGACAGGGAAGGAATGGTGACTGAAGACGCCGTGCCCGCAGGCTGGGGCGACGCCAGACAGAATATAGCGGATGTGTCGATAGATTTCGGTGCACAGGGCAGAAACGGCTGGTATTATCAGGAGGGATATCAGGATGAACCCTTCGACGGCTATAATATCAAGAAGTTTGAAGATGATAAATATGCGGATGACAGTTGGCTGGAAATCAAGCGTGATTTCGTAAATACCGGCGAGGAAGGCAAGTCAGCTGTGATCAAATGGAAAGTGGCCCAGAACGGAGACATCAAGATCGATGCTTCCTACACAAAGTTTAAAAACGAAGA
>CAMWXF010000167.1 GCA_947178115.1 uncultured Lachnospiraceae bacterium | reverse complement strand
CTTCTCCCCGTTAATGATAGCCCATTGGATTGGGCCGGCCCCTCTGTATTTGGGCAGCAGAGACGCGTGTACACACACACAGCCGAATTTCGGTATCGCCAGGATCTCTTCCGACACGATCTGCCCGAATGCCGCCACCACGAAGATATCCGCTCCGTAACTTCTGAGCGTCTCCACCGCCGCCGCTTCCTTGATTTTGACCGGCTGGAACACCGGAATATCATGTGCCGCCGCACACACCTTAACCGGCGTCATCTGTATTTCTTTGCCTCTGCCTTTCGGTTTATCCGGCTGTGTCACCACCGCCGCCACCTGATGTCCCGCCGCGATAATCGCCTCCAGCACGTCCACCGCAAAGTCAGGGGTTCCCATAAATACAATCTTCATACTAATACCCATGCCTTTCTCACAACCTGCGAATTTGTAGCCGTAAGGCACAAATTTGCGATTGAAAAATCTCTGATTTTTCAATCTACTCTTCTTCCGCCAGGTCCGCCGTATTCACAAGCGGTCCTTCCACCTTCTCCACATACAGGTGTCCTTCCAGATGATCCAGCTCATGACAGATCGCTCTTGCAAGCAGCTCCGTCCCTTCCAGCTCAAAGGCATTCATATTCTCATCATAAGCCATGACCTTGGCATAATTCGGTCTGGTCACCTTGCCGCTCTTGCCGGGAACGCTCAGGCATCCTTCATAGCCCTCCTGTTCACCGCTGGTTTCCAAAAGCTTCGGATTGATGAGCAGGATCGGATCTTCTCCCGTGACATCAATCACCACGATCCTCTTCAAAATTCCCACCTGCGGCGCGGCAAGCCCTACGCCGTCCGCCTCGTACAGCGTCTCAAACATATCGTCTATCAGCTCCTGTACTCTGGGAGTGATCTCCGTCACTTCCTTGCACTTCTTTGTTAAAACAGGATCTCCCATTTCTCTGATCTTTCTGATTGCCATACTTCTTCTCTCCTTCTTCCTTCTCAATATGTATTGATGGGATCGAAATCATACTGAACCGTCTGATTTTTCAATTCTTTTTCTTTACAAAAAAACTCCAATATGTCTTTCATCTCCACCAGTATCTGATAGTCTGCATGCTTCACATAGAAGACATGTCTGTATAAATCATTGATCTTGCCGATCGCGGCCTCGGCAGGTCCGATCACCTGTATCCTGTGATATGCCCTCGTATCCGCCTCCCGATCCCTTATACGTTCCACATTGACTACATTAGTCATCTCCTCGCACAGCTTCATTCCCTCTTCCTGTCCGGAAGATATAATCAACACCGCAAGCATGTGTGACACCGGCGGATAGCTCATGAGATCCCGATAGGCGATCTCCTCCTCATAGAATGCGGCGTAATCCTGCTTCGCCGCATGTACGATGCTGTAATGCTCCGGCTGATAAGCCTGAATCACCACTTCGCCCTTCTTATCCCCTCTGCCGGCACGCCCAGCGGCCTGCGTCAACAGTTGGAAGGTTCTCTCTCCTGCGCGGTAATCGTTCCGGTTGAGGGACAGATCCGCCGCCAGAATCCCCACCAGTGTCACGTTCGGAAAGTCATGTCCCTTCACGATCATCTGGGTTCCCACAAGAATATCCGCCCGTTCGTCCGCAAATGCAGACAAGATCTTCTCATAGCTCTCCTTCTTCCGGGTCGTATCGGCATCCATACGCAGCACCCGTGCCCCGGGAAATTCCCTGTGCAGAGCCTCCTCAATCTGCTCGGTGCCCGCCTTGAACCCCATCAGATATTTGGAGCCACATGACGGACACTTCGTCTGCTTCTTCTCCTCATACCCGCAATAATGACATATTAACATACCACCTCTGTGTTCGGAAAGAGAAACATCACAATGCGGACATTTCATCACATGCCCGCACGCCCTGCAGGAGATAAATCCCGCATACCCACGTCTGTTCAGGAACAACATGGTCTGCTCTCCTGCCGCCAGTCTCTGCTCCATCAGCTCCCGCAGTTTCCGGCTGAATACGGAGCGGTTGCCCTGCCTTAATTCTTCCCGTAAATCCACCGTGTATACGTCGGGCAGTGTGCTGCTGCCATGTCTGCCTGTCATCTCGTACAGCTTGTAATCTCCCTTCTTCGCCCGATAATATGCCTCCAGAGAAGGCGTCGCCGAGCCGAGTACCACGGCGGCATGCTGCATGGACGCAATGTGGATCGCAGTCTCTCTGGCATGATACTTCGGCATGGATTCACTCTTATAGCTGCTCTCATGCTCTTCATCCACAACGATCACGCCTAAATTGGGAAACGGTGTAAAGAGAGCCGAGCGCGGACCGATGATCACATCAATCTCACCGTCCGCTGCCCGCCTGATCTGGTCATATTTCTCTCCCATGGAAAGCGTAGAATTCATCACCGACACCCGATCCCCGAATCTCTTATAGAAGCGGAGAAGCGTCTGATAAGTAAGCGCGATCTCCGGTATGAGCACGATGGCCTGTTTCCCCATGGCGATCATCTGCTCTATGATGCCCAGATATACTTCCGTCTTCCCGCTTCCGGTAACCCCGTGAATCAAATAAGTGCCGGCGCATCCTGCCTTATAGTCACGCAGGATATCCTCTATAATGCCCTTCTGTACATCGCTTAGTGAAACTCTTTGCTCCTCTTTGGCCATCAGCTTGACGGGATTACGGTACAGACTCTCCGTCTCGATCTGCAGGCAGCCCTGTTTCTGCAAAGCCTGCAACGTAGCGGAGGACACGTTTAATTTCTGCCGGATCAACTCATAGGGAAGTACCTCCTCTTCCGTCAGTGCGCGGAGCACCCTGGCCTTCGCAGACTGATGCTTCGCCTCACAGCTTTCGGCAAGCTCGCGCAGTCCTTCCGCCGGAAGGCATCTGGTGACTTTTTTCTTCTCAAGCTGTTTTAATTTCTGCTTCACAGGCAAAACGATCTTGAGCGCCGCAATCATGGTGGAACCGTACTGCCGCTTCATCCAGTAGGCGATACGGATCTGGCTGCTCTGGGCAGTAACTGCCTTATCGTCCACCGAAAGGATGCTTTTGAGTTTCTCCACCGGATACTTCGGCTCATCGGATAGATCCACCACATACCCGATCTTCTCCCGATCCCCCGCGCCGAAGGGTACATGCACCCGCACCCCCGCATATACGGCTTCGGACAGCTCCTGCGGAATCTTATACTGAAAAGGTCTGTCTACGTTTTCATGAGAGATGTCAATGATCACATCCGCATACTTTGCCGCCATGCCGTCTCCTTCTTTTCCTTTTATCTTATGCACTGCTCTTTATTGTCACTTATGCTGCTTGCTATATTTTACTGTTTCTTGCTGCATTTTGCCGGTTCTTACTATTTCTTACCGTTTTGTATACTCTATTTCTACCTGCCCTCCAGAATCTCCTGAATCAGCACGCGCTCATCCATGGGATACTTAACGCCGTTGATCTCCTGATAATCCTCGTGTCCTTTACCGGCCAGCACGATGATGTCTCCCGGCTCCCCGTGAGAGATGGCATAAGCAATGGCTTCCTTCCTGTCACATATCTCGACATACTTGCCGTCTGTCCTGCCGATTCCGGTCTTGATATCATCAATGATTGCCTGGGGCTCTTCCGTCCGCGGATTGTCAGAAGTGATAATCGTCAGATCAGCCATCCGTCCGCTGACCTCTCCCATCTCATATCTTCTGGACTTTGCACGGTTGCCGCCGCAGCCGAAGAGACAGACCAGCCTGTGGGGATTATACTCCCGCAGCGTACTAAGAAGACTCTTAAGTGCCATGGCATTGTGTGCATAATCGATCATTAATGTGAATTCATCCGACACCTTCACCGGCTCGATCCTACCCTTCACCTTCGCCGCCAGGAGCGCCGCCTTGACATCTTCATCCCGCACGCCGAAATGACGGCAGATGGCGATCGCCGTGAGCGCGTTGTACACACTGAACTTGCCGGGTGTGGCGATCTGCACCGGCAGATTCATAAGCCCTGTCACCATAAAGCCCATGCCCAGATTCCCCGCTTCCCGCAGGAAGGTGATATTCTCGCCCCGCAGATCCGCCTCCGTATCGATTCCGTACGTCTCTAATTCGCAGGTGTGTCCCGCGGTAACTGCTTCCCAATGTTCATCGTCATGATTAACGATTCCCACCCGGCACTGTTTGAACAACAGGCTCTTACAGTGCAGATAATCGTCGAAATCCTTATGCTCTCCCTTACCGATATGGTCCGGCTCCAGATTGGTAAAGATTCCGAAATCAAAAATAAATCCCTGTGTCCGGTGAAGCATCAATCCCTGAGACGATACCTCCATCACCACCGTATCACATCCTGCATCCGCCATCTGTCTGAAATATTTCTGAATCAGATAAGATTCCGGTGTGGTGTGATCCGCATGGATATGGGTGTCTCCTATTATAATCTCTATCGTGCCGATCAGCCCGACCTTCCTTCCGGCATGCTCCAGAATGGATTTCACCAGATAGGTCGTGGTAGTCTTGCCCTTCGTGCCGGTAATGCCGATGATCTTCATCTCCTGCGCCGGATTCCCGAAAAAAGCCGCCGAAGCAAACGCCATGGCATAGTGTGTATCTCTCACCCGGATCACCGTCACATCCGCCTCTTCCGGCAGTTCTACCTCTTTTTCCACCATCAGCACACTCGCTCCCGCCTGTACCGCAGCGGCGGCATACCCATGCCCGTCCTGAATGGCTCCCGTAATACAGATGAACATACTGCCCGGTGTCACCTTGCGGGAATCATATATGATATCCGCCACTTCCCGGTCCAATGTTCCCCTGATACATTCGTACTCGATCTCAGCCAACAAATCTTTTAATACAGCCATTTGATACCCCCTGTTTTTTTCTCACTCTAAATACAATAGCACGAAAACGGGTCTTTTTCAACTTATGCGGTGTTCTCATTATGTTGCAATCTTGTAATTATGATTTTTCATAAATTATCTAAGACGGACGCGCAGAGGGAAGTTAATATCTACGGAGTCGCGCTTCCGCTCCGTAAAAAGCGTAGCAGACGCTAAACTCGTGAGTTGCTTTGCAACTCATAACCTCGTTAAGCGCTGACCAAAGTTAATTTCGAAGAAATTTACT
>CAMWXF010000166.1 GCA_947178115.1 uncultured Lachnospiraceae bacterium | reverse complement strand
AAGGCATAATCCATTAACCCGGCTCCGCGATTCTGCTCACGCCCACATAGATCTCCGAAATCTTATACCATGTGGGATAATCCACGATACCGGTCTGAGGCAGATTAAAAACTCCCTGGAAGGTGCGGACCGCATTGGCCGTATTAGCGCCATAGATACCGTCCGCCGTGACACGCGGGATGGCGGGATAGTTCTGGGCGATACGGTTGAGCTGTTGCTGAATCTGCAGTACTTTGTCTCCGGAGGCGCCTACGTTCAAATTATATCCGGGCCATGAAGAGGGTACGCCGGAGACGGCTACGGCGGTGTTGATATACATGTCGCTGCCGTAGTAGTAGCGGATGATCTCGATGGGGGTATATCCTTCATCGCCGAGGTACTTAGATCCCCATTGGCTCAAGCCGCTGCAGGTCACATTCTTGCCGTCGCAGTATGAGGTGAAAATGGGCTGTCGCACGCCGGGGCGGGAGAGGTAATTGGCGAAGATGGAATCCACCAGTCTGTCAATGTTGGAGTATATATTCCTGCCGTAAATCCATTTCTGGTCATAGGCGGTGGAGGATGTGATGGTGAAGTTATATCCTTTGTTGCGATACCACTCCGTATAAACCCTGTTCAGCGTAAAGGACATGATGGCGAGGGTGTTGGCGTAGATCGCACTTTCCGGCCAAGTGGCATATATCTCAGATGAAACCACGTTTTTAATATAATCCCGGTAACGCACATAGTAGTTGGCCGCAGTGGAGTCGGAAGGAACGCCGTCATGAACGATGATATATTCGGGAATGACAACGCGGCTTAAGACGATCTCGCCGGATTCATCCATAGGTTTGATTTCGTCTTCGGGAATCTTAGGCGGGTAGTCTCCATACAGTGTGTGGTCGGGTATTGTGATCGTCTCGGATTCGTCCTGCGCAATTTCGGTGGGAGTCATCTCGATATTCTGTACTGCTGTCACATCGGGAAGCACTTCCACGCCGGACACAGTCACAGGTTCATAGCCCGGAGCGGTAATATTCAGCGTGTATTCGGCGTAAGGCATAGGTGAATTGGGTGTCAGACTGTATTCAAGCGGCGGTGCGTCTAACGATATGGTATCTGTCTGACCGGAGGAATCCGTAGTCAGTGTTTCCAGTGTACTGTTCGGCTCTCCTGTATAAGAAATGGTTATGTTGGCATTCCGGATCGGTATCAACCCCACATCGGCAGTAACGTTGATTTGCAGACTGCCCCGTGCCGTACCTTCGGACTGCATACTTCTTAAGATGGGCTCTTCCATAGAAAACCTCGTAATATTCTCTTCCTAATATGGTATGCGGCAGGAAATAAAAGGTACTGGTTGCGACGGACGCAAATAAAATGCGCCCGCCCTTGCGCTGACTGCTATATAAATGGTATAATTTTAATAACTATGTAGAAAGGCAGATCGGAAACGTGAGACAGGTAATAGAAGAGATACTAAACGGAAAATTCAATTTTGATAACGGTTCTCTGGACTTTTCCTGTCCTCGTATTGAGATATCACTGCATGCTGACGAAACAGCGGAAGGTTCTTTTACGGTGTATGGTCCGGTGGGACGTATGACAGAAGGTTATGTGGTATCTTCTGATCTTCGCATGGAGTGTGTGACGCAGTCTTTCAGCGGCAGTCAGGATGAGATTCACTATCGGTTTGACGCTCATGGGATGGAAGAAGGAGAAGAAGTGAAAGGAGCCTTCAACATCATTTCTAATCAGGGAGAATATTATCTGCCTTTTTCCGTGTCTGTTACACCCAAGGTGGTTGTTTCCAGTCTGGGCAATATCAGGAATCTGTTTCATTTTACCAATCTGGCGAAAAGTAATTGGGAGGAAGCGGTAAAACTTTTTTATTCCGAAGAATTTAAAGAGGTGTTCACGGGCAGTGACAGCCAGCATTATGCAGCGTACCAGGGCTTGTCGGCAGTTCGGGGTAATGAGCATAATGTGGAGGAGTTCCTGCAGGAGATCAACAAAAAGAGAGCTGTGGAATATATTCCGGAGGAGACGGAGATCAAGATAGAGGATCCGCTGGAGAATACCCGATATGCACTTGTAATCAACAGAAACGGTTGGGGTTATACTTATCTGCAAATCGGGACAGAGGGAGAATTCCTGCGGGTGGAAGAGAGCACCGTGACGGATTCCGCTTTTCTGGGCAACATATACAGGGTGTATTATTATATCGATTATGAGAAACTGCATGCAGGCAATAACTATGGCTGCATTTTGTTAATGCAGGAACACAGGACGATCAGGGTTCCGGTTACTGTGGTACTGCACCGGACCGGAAGGAAAGCGCTGGGGATCCATCGGGAAAAGAGACGGCTTACCGTGGAAGTCATGGAATATTATCAGGCATTCCGATTAAAGAAGATCAGTACGAAAACATGGATGGCGGAGACGGGAAAGCTTCTCAGCCGTCTTACGGAGCTGGACGACAGGGATATTACGATCAAACTATTTCAAGCGCAGATTCTGTTGACGGAAGAGCGCAACAATGAAGCCAGGTGGATGATCGAGAAGCAGGAGGATCAGGTACTTGCAAGGAGGGAAGAGTTTCCGGAATTGTGGTGTTATTATCTGTATCTCACGACCCTGTACAGCAAGGATGATCAGTATGTGGACGATGTGGCGGCAGAAGTAGCGGAGGTCTACGAGCGCAACAAGGGGAACTGGCGGATCGCATGGCTGCTTCTTTATCTGTCGGAGAAGTATGTTACAAGTGCATTCCGCAAATGGGAACTGTTGGAAGAATTGTTTCGGAGCCGTTGTACTTCTCCGGTCATCTATATTGAAGCCTGGAATCTGCTGCGCGCGAATCCGTCCATGCTGCTGAAACTGGAGGAGTTTGAGCAGCAGGTGTTATATTATGCGGTCAGACATGATCTCATGAAGGACGAGATCGAGATGCAGATCATATATCTGGCGCAGAAACAGAAGACATATTCAGACGGTGTCTTCCGCATTCTTAAGGGATGTTATGAGAAGAAGCAGGACAATGACATTCTCCATGCGATCTGTACGCTTTTAATCAAGGGCAATCGCTACGGGGAAGCATATTTTGAGTGGTATCGTGCCGGGGTAGAACAGAATCTCAGGATCACCAGATTGTATGAATATTATATGATGTCTATATCGCTTACATACGATGGTCCGCTGCCTAAGATCGTGCTGATGTATTTTGCGTATCAGAGCGATCTCCAATATGAGATCACGGCATATCTGTATGCCTATGTTTACCGGCACAGAGAGGAAATACCGGATATTTATGTGAATTATGCTGCCGCCATGGAGCGTTTCGTGACAGAGCAGATCGGGAGAGGAAGAATCAATAAAGATCTTGCATATCTGTATCGAAATATGATCAGTCTGCCAATGATCGATGAAGAGAGTGCGGGGCAGCTTGCCACTCTACTTTTTATGAGGAATATCAAGATAGATTCGGATAAGATCAGGGAAGTGATTCTGGTGTATCCGTACGGAGTGAGCGAGGAGGTATATCCCGTCGTTTCGGGCGCTGCACAGGTTCCGGTGTACGATTCCGACTGTAAGATTCTTTTGGGTGACGGGACAGGCAACAGATACACGGTGAGTGTGGAATATCAGGCGGACAGGCTGATCAGCCCGGCGAAACTGGCGCTTATGATCGCTCCGTTTGTGCGGGATCATTTGGGATATGCAGTCTATGCATGCTTCGAGTATCAGAATACGTTCACCGTACAGGAGGACAATGCAGATCTCTTTGCGCGGCTTGTCGATTCCGACCGGATCAGGGAGAGCATGAAGCGCGAGATCCGCAGGATGCTGGTACAGTTCTATTACGAAAAAGACCGAATGAGGGAATTAGATGCGTATCTGACGCTTCTTACCCCGGAAGACGTAACCAGACATGACCGCAAGGAGATCATCCGCTATATGATCACGAGAGGAATGTATGAGGAAGCCTATCGATGGGTGCGGCGTTACGGACCGTACGGCGTGGAGGCCAAGACACTGGTAAAGCTGTGCAGCCGGTTATTGGATGAGGAACAGACGCAGGAAGATCCGGTGATGACCGGAGTGCTCCTGTATGTGGTGAAAAAGGGAAAATATGATGAGAATGTAATGAATTATCTGCTGCGGTATTTCTCCGGAAGTATCAAAGATATGAGGGATGTGTGGAAGGCAGCGGCGGATTTCGGTCTGGACACTTATATGTTGTGCGAGCGGATGCTTGTTCAGATGTTGTACACCGGAGCACATGTGGGAGAGAAGATGGAGATCTTCCGTACCTACAGTAAGGGTGGCGGCAATGAGGAGCTGATGGCGGCGTTTCTGTCTCAATGCTGCTATGACTATGCCATAGGAGAGCAGATTACGGAACCGTATATCTTCAGGAATGTTTTGCAGCTATACCAGGACGGCGTGCCTTTGCATCTGGTGTGCAAGATCGCCTGTCTGAGATATTACGCGGAGAATAAGGATGCGCAGGATGAGACGGTGCGGCAGATATGCTGTGATTTCCTGCGTGAGCTTGTGGATGAACATATTGTACTGCCGCTTTATAAAGAATATCAGGGGTATATCCCGCAGATGGATGCGTATCAGGATAAGACAATGGTGGAATATCGGGCCAAAGCCGGAAGCAGGGCTGTGATTCATTACGTGATCCAGAGTGAGAACAGCGCAGAGAATGAGTATCGCAAAGAAGAGATGAAAAATATGTTTGCGGGCATCTGCGTTAAGGAATTCATTCTTTTCTTCGGTGAGAGACTGCAGTTCTACATCACTGAGGAAGTGGACGGTAACGAACAGCTGACTAAGAGCGGCACGATCAATAAGAGCGATATCGGACAGGATAATTTTGAGAGCCGGTTTACTGTGCTCAATGACATTATGATCGGCAAGACACTGCATGATTACGATACAGTAGATGACCTGCTCCGGGAATACTATAGACAGGATTACATGACAGATGCGGTATTCGGCATACGCTGACATCATTTCGGTATACGAACGCGGCATAACCGTTTTGAAATAGGGGAGAAGCTTCATGTTTTTAGAGCGGAAAGAGGAAGGCAAACTGCATAAGGGAAGTATACTGG
>CAMWXF010000165.1 GCA_947178115.1 uncultured Lachnospiraceae bacterium | reverse complement strand
TACTGAGCCCGGATGGCGAATAGAGGGCGGTTGCGTCCGCATCCACAACCTCGCCGGAATATTTAGAAAATCCATTTTCCGAAGCCCGACGCAAGAGGACATTTTGCGAACTCTGCCCCTCAGCCTTTATTTCTCATACTCCCCACGTATATCCCCTTTCGGCGGCTCCACCGGATACCGCCCCGTAAAACATCCCTTACAGATCTCCAGACCTCCCACGATTTCCTCCAGCCGTTCCAGCTTAAGGTAAGCGAGCGAATCCGCCCCGATGATCTTACAGATCTCATCCACGCTGCGGTTATACGCAATCAGCTGCTCACGCGCCGGCACATCCGTGCCAAAATAGCAGGGATATAAGAACGGCGGGGAACTCACTCTCATATGTACCTCTTTCGCTCCTGCCTCCCGCAACATTCTGACGATGCGGTCCGAAGTCGTTCCTCTGACTATGGAATCGTCAATCATAATGATACGCTTGCCGTTTACCGCTTCCTTGATGGCGTTAAGCTTAATCTGCACACTGCTCTCACGGCTTCTCTGTCCCGGCTTGATGAATGTACGCCCCACATAGGTATTTTTTACAAAAGCCTGTCCGTACGGAATGCCGGACTGCATAGAATACCCCAGCGCGGCGCAATTGCCGGATTCTGGCACGCCCACTACCAGATCGGCCTCCACCGGCGAATCCGTGGCCAGAAATTGACCCGCCAGAATTCGCGAATTGTATACGCTGCTCCCGTCAATACGGCTGTCCGGCCTTGCAAAATAAATATATTCAAAAATGCATCTGCCATGCTGATTACGAGGAAGGCACAGGCTCTTATCCGACTCGATTCCTTTATCCGGAGAAATCGTGACGATCTCCCCCGGCTCCACATCTCTTACAAATTCCGCCCCGATGGTGTCAAGCGCACAGGTCTCTGAAGCCAGAATATATGCGTTGTCTCTTTTCCCGATACAAAGCGGCTTGAAGCCGTAAGGATCTCTTGCGCCTATCAATTTACGGGGTGACATGACGATCAGAGAATAGGCACCCTTGATCTTATGCATGGCGCGTCCCACCGCTTCCTCCACCGTCTTACTGTTGAGGCGTTCTCTGGCTATATGGTAAGCTATGACTTCCGAGTCTATGGTCGTCTGGAAAATTGCGCCGGAATATTCCAGTTCGTGCCGAAGTTCACCCGCGTTGATCAGATTACCGTTGTGCGCCAGTCCCAATGTACCCTTCACATAATTGAGCACCAGCGGCTGGGCATTTTCCCTGGTGCTGCTGCCCGTCGTCGAATACCGGACATGACCCACACCGATATCGCCTTTTAACTTATCTAAAGTCTCCGGCGTGAAATTCTCATTTAAAAGACCCATCTCCTTGGCGCTTAACACCTTCCCTTTCGGGCCGGTCGTGTCGCTGACCGCAATACCGCAGCTCTCCTGTCCTCTGTGCTGCAGGGCAAATAATCCGTAATAAATCGTGGACGCCACGTCCCCTCCGTCAAAATCATAGATGCCGAATACGCCGCACTCCTCGCCCAACTTGTCTGTTTGTTCTGTCTCTGTGTTCATTTCGTATACCTCGCTTACGGATTCCCTTATTTTGCAAACTTTTTCTCGTATTCTTCCACAGAAGCCATAATCTCCTTGGCATACTGCGGATATTTCTCCACCAGATCTTTAATCTCCTTCTGTGAACCGCCCGCTACCACCTCTTTATTATAATCCATCCGCCGGCGCAGCGACTGCCTCCGGATGATCAGATTGTGGCGGATCTCCACCATTTCCTTGTGATCCAATATGGCCTCTGTCTGGTGTAGCCACACGGCCGGATCTTTAATCTGATACCTTTTCAGCATTTGCAGCAGTTCCTGCTCATTATAGTCTAAGTCCAGCTCCGCCTTACGGAATTTCTCCCGTTCTTCCCGTTCAATCTTATAATTTTCCCATAGATCTATCAGTTCCTTCGCACTGGAAACGCCGTATTTTAAATACAGATAATCCAACAAATTGGTGTTGTTGACATACCTGATCTTCACCTTATTCTGCAAAAGTATGATCTTATTGATCCCCGTTTCCACACGATGCAGCTCTTTTCTGGCATCCACATGCTTGACATAGATCACCGTGATCGCAAACGCCGCCGCGGCTGCCGTCACAAGATATCCTGCCTTCGTGTCCATATCCAGGAAAAACTGCAGAAAAAGCAGGAGCAGGATGCACAGTCCAAGCGCGACCACGCATATAATAGCCATGCCTCTGGTATCAGCAATCAGCCGCATCACCTCATTCTTGCGATACAGATATGCATGCTTCTCACCATCCAGCCGATTCAGATCCTGTTTGATCCGATCCTGATATTCCTCCGCTTCCGTCAGCTTCGCATATCCTTCATCCACCTCATCGAGCATCCGCTCGATCTGCTGATATTTCTCATCGCTGATCCGGTGTGGCCGTTCCATGAAATCAGCCTTACTGTCCTGCAGAAGTGATACCCGTTTTGCACACTCCTTAAGCTGTTCGCTCTCCTCCGGCGGAAGTGCCTCGATCTCTTCCATATCCTTCAGATAGGAAGTTACCATATCGTACTCAAAAGTCAGATTTTCCAATTCCCTCGTGGCATCCGCCATACGTTCCAGACAGTTTCTGACGTAATCGTTTCTCTGCTCTTTATTGGTATAATCCACCTGATGGACGACTTCCTCATCGTCCCACTCCTCGTCATATAAATCTTCTTCATCTCTTCTGCGTAATCCCGCAATCAGTTTCTTAAGCCAACCCATTTTAATCCTCATTTCTGCGTAGCCGCTTCTGCTGTGACCATGACTTGCTTCGCAAGTCCGGAAGTACTTCTCACACTATGACACATACTCTCTGTATTGTTCTTTCAACCCGGCCGTCAGTCTCTCAATCTCCTGATAATATTGCACCTCACTGCCCGCCGTACTGTTTCCTTCTTCTTTAAATACCTGTAAAGTAAAAAGCATTCGATTTTCATCCGTTCCTTCAAACTGCCCCGAAGCGTGCTCCATCTTCCTCTCTACCCGTAAGGATGCGTCATGGTATTCCGGATGTTCCGCAATATAAGTAATATACTCCTTATCTTCACAACGCATACGCATGGCCGCCAGATATGACTCCAGACTTTCCGAATCCCGGTCAGCTTCATATGCCTGCAGGAACCACTCTGCCGCCTGCCGGAACATGAACATCTTCGCACATGCCACTCCCATATTGTGATAAATGCTGCCTCTCAGCTTTCTGTCAGTCTCCGGAATCTGTGCGAGCAGACTGTGATATTGTCTGAGCGCCATAAAATATTTTCTGCTCTGCAGCATGTGATCTGCCTTAGCCTTCCCACGCTCGTAAGGATTTAATCCCTCATTACTCCTGATCGTCTGCTCTGCCTGCTCTATCACCTCAGCCGGATACAGACCTACATACTCCAATATTGTTCCCGCAAATGCAGCGACGGAACCATTTTGATTCATCAGGGAGTAAAGTGTATGCGCCAACTGGCTTAAACCGCACTGGTCATCCAGCCATTGTATCAGATCCCGCCGCACCACATCCCGATCCAGCAATTCTGCTTTCTCCACAAACAGATAACACAATTCTTCCACTGAATATAGGTTTACATAAAATTTCTCCATAAAGTAAGGGCTGTTGCTGTATATACCCGTCCCAAGAATTATCCGACCCATGCCGTATTTCATATCCTCCGTATTTCAACATATCTTCCGTATACGCCGTGAAATTTCTAATACCCATGCCTTTCTCACAGCCTGCGAATTTGTAAGCCAAGACGCTAACAGCGTCGGCACAAATTTGCGATTGAAAAATCTCTGATTTTTCAATCTAAACTACGGTGAAAGATTCCTCCCACACTTGCCCGCTTGCCGGGAAGAGTTCTCCGAATCCCATATCAGTCACCTTGATCTGTACCGTCTCCGGAGCGCTCATTGCCATTTCCATGCGGTATCTTGTATAAGGAGCGCTTTTATTCCCTCCGGCTAACGGTATTACCCTCGTCTCTATGTCCTTGCCGGTCAGCGGAGTAACCACAAATTCCAGCTCTCTCTCTCCCTCCAGCAGAAACTCGCACTCTTTTTGCACCTCATACCAGTTCTCGCCTGCATCCAGAAGCGCGAAGTAAGATTCTCTGCCCTGCCGCAGAACATTCATGCCAATATTGGATTTCAGCTTGTCCTTTCCTAAGAACACATGCTTGCTTCCCGCTTCACTCGGCTCTAGTTTTTCCTGCAATCCATAGCATGCACCTCTGCTAAAAAGGTTATTTCCGCGAAAAACTCTCCTATTATGGCATAGAAATTGTATGGATTGTTTATCCCACTCTGCCCGAAATCCGTCTCCGAGAAGATATACGGAAGATATGATCCTCCCTTCACACATTTTGCGCAGGATGCCGAGAAACCGTTCATCCGCCATGCGATAGGCATCTTCTCTGATCGCTTCCTCTTCCGTTTCCTCCGGAATGACCAGTGTCTCATATATCTGTTCCTCGATCAGAACCACAATCGGCGTTGTACGTTTATTACATTCCATGCGGTAGATCTTGAGACGCACACCGTCATGCTCACACGCCATCGCCTGATAATTCCATAATTCGGGCGGCTGATGCAGCATAAAAGCATAGAAACTCTCCGTATGACTCTGAAAATAAATATGCGGTGTCTTCAATCCCAGATTCACTGATGCCTGAGACAGGATCTCCACCATTCTATCATCCAACTCATCCACCGTAAACATGATCGCATCAATCTTCTCAACGGTCGCAATAAAATTCATCAGCGTCATGCTGCGTTTCAGGAATAATGTGAGCAGCGCCACCGGATCGTAGGACTCTCCGTCCAATTCAATTGCATCACCTTTTCTGGCAAGATCCAGAAGCCCTTCTAACGGAAACATTCCCTCCTCATCCATATTCTTCACGGCATCCTTGCCATAGAACCACTGATTGACTCCCTCTCGTTTACATAACATCGTCGGAATATTGTACTGCTTTGTTCCCACAACCGTTGCGATCGTGGTAGCCTCCTCCTGACCGTAGACACAATAGCTGATCTGAGAATATTTCTCTCCCAGATCATAGCCCACCAGTACACTTC
>CAMWXF010000164.1 GCA_947178115.1 uncultured Lachnospiraceae bacterium | reverse complement strand
CACAGACAATGTTAATGACAAAATTCTGTCCGTTCTGCTCCACTACGATATTGACAATAGCCCGTTTCAGAATCGCCTTTCCGAAAGGTATACTGCACACCAGCCCGATCATGGCACCGGCCACGGAGATGGCAAAATACTTGATCAGATACAGCCCTTTGATGCCCGCATCTCTTAATCCGATGGCCTTCATGATACCGATCTCTTTATAGTCTTCCTGCATGGTAAATACGATGGTGAACCGCAGCACCAGAAAAGACAGCAGAATCAGACAGACACTCACCACGATCAGGATCGCCGCAATCAGCATATCCATGATATAGCACAGGCGGATCGTATCCTTCCCGTCAATGGCACTGATCACGGTAAAATTCTGTTTTTTCCACTCACTTTGAAACTTTTCCTTGTCAGCATAATTTACATTGTAGATTCCGATATGAACCAGCCTCTCCTGTCCGGCATAACGGGCATAATCCTCCTCCGTGACAACCAGTCTCTTAAATCCCATCATGGAACTTCCGAATACCGCATCCTTAACGATCGCAGCAATCCGAAACTCCTGCTCCACTTCTCCGACCCGGATGGAGACTGTGTCCCCTACCTGCAGGTTATTGTTATCCGCCTCCACCTTCGGAAATGCAATCTCACCGGGCTTTAACATAAGAGGACTGTCCTCTGTTGTGAAAACTTTCACAAAGTCATCCGGAATCTTCTCGATACATAGCGTGTTCGTTCTCTCATACCCGCTTTTTCCGGGCTCCGCCTGACAACTCGTAATTGTCACATCCTCATTGAGCAGGTTAAAGCCGTCAATCACCTCATATTCCGAAACCCATTCATTTGCCTGCAGAAAATCGGCGATTTCATCGGTCACCCCATCCGTCAGGGCAACCACGAGAGAATCCGGCACCTTGGAGATCTTCATGAAATGATCAATGGCGCCGTTCACCGCAATCAGGTTATCCACGCTGCTTGCCAGAAGCATCGCCGCCAATATGATGAACAGCAGCAGGATCACGTTCATTGTTCTTTTTCGTTTTAAATCTTTTTTCAGTATGCGTAGAAACATCTGTCCTTTCCTTTCTTATTAAAATTAATTATAACAGTTCTGTAAAGCCGGTAGCCATACAGTACCGTTTGCCCGGGTCTTAGGACAGTGTAACGCGGGAATTATTAAATAATCATTAAAAAAAGTAAATTTCTGCGGAATTAACTTTGCGAGTTTTGCTGCGCGAACTTGGAATATACAAGGGATTCATGATTTATCTACGGCTTCCGCACTGATGAAAGTTAATATCTACAGAGCCGCGCTCCCGCTCCGTAAAAAGCGTAGCGGGCACTAAGTTCGTAAAATACCTCACTAAGTGCCAACCAAAGTTAATTTCGAAGAAATTTACTTTTTTTAAGGGGCTCCTTAAGATATTAACTTCCATCAGCGCTGGGGATTGGCTATTTTTAAAGAAACACATATAGGCTCCATCACAATCAACTGAAACGCAGGGGTTGTATGCTGAACGACACTTATTGTATAATAAAATAAATTTCTGCAAAATTTACTTTGTATTATACCATGGAGGAACACTATGCCGGACAACAGATTAAATCAGGTTCAGGCCGCCGTAAACCGGATCATTAAGGGAAAAGAAAATGTTGTGGAGAAAGTGCTTGCCGCAATCATCGGCGGCGGTCATATTCTGATGGAGGATATCCCCGGCGTGGGAAAAACGACACTGGCCACCACTTTTGCACGGGTACTCTCCTTAGATTACAGAAGAGTCCAGTTTACGCCGGATGTCCTTCCCAGCGACCTGCTCGGCTTCTCCATGTACCACAGCCAGAAGGGCGAATTCGAGTTTCAGGAGGGTGCGGTCTTCTGCAATCTGCTTCTTGCAGACGAAATCAATCGGACTTCCCCAAAAACACAGTCCGCACTGCTGGAAGTCATGGAGGAACGTCAGGTAAGTATCGAGGGAACGACCCGCAGGCTGCCGGACCCCTTTATCGTAATCGCCACACAGAATCCGGCCGGCTCGTCAGGCACACAACTGCTGCCGGAATCGCAGCTTGACCGTTTCCTCGTGCGCCTGTCCATGGGGTACCCCGGACATGAAGATGCCGTAGCGCTGTTAAAGGGCGAAGTGTGGAAGCAGCTCGCTGATGTCTCGCCTATACTCTCCTTGGAGGAACTGCAGGATCTGCAAAAGAAGACCGAGGAAATATTTGTCCACGACTCCCTGTATGAATATATGGTGTCCCTCGTGGAGCGGACACGAAACAATCCCCTCTTTGCTCAGGGTGCCAGCCCTCGTGCCGCCATCGCCCTCCTGCGTATGTCACGGGCCATGGCAATGATTGACGGGCGGGATTTCATAACCGCACATGATGTCCAGAGCGTGCTGGTGGATGTACTCGGACACCGCGTGCGCCTCAGTGCAAGAGCCTTGGCCGAAGGCACCTTAGTAGAGGCCGCCATCGATAAACTCCATGAAACGGTACGAAGTCCTAAGATTAACTGAGCTATGCTCATTAATTCCCGTGAGATACTGCGTGTTTTACAAAACTCCGTCGCAGACTCAAAATAAGCCGGAAATTAACTTGAAATATTGCTTATGAACACGATTAATCATACTACAAACAAAAAAATCAGTATATCCGCCTTACATCTGGCGGCATTTATGCTGATTTATATCATTAATATTCTGCTCTTTTTCGCTTTACGGGGATATTTTTTCCTGCTCATTGGAATCATCCTTACCCTTCTGGTGCCCTGCTCCTTCTATATGGCATGGCGGCTGGCAGATTCCATAGAGGGAGATATCCGTGTCACTCATAAAACCGTCAGACCTGGAGAACCCGTCGAGGTCATCGTCAGCGCAACAAACCACAGCCTATCCTGCGCGCTGCACAGCACATGGCTTCTCACTGTCGGCAATTCCTTTTTTCAGACCAGTAATGACCAGAAGATTCTGCTGTCGATACCTCCCCGCGGCACCAAGCGGTTTCCGATGACCGTCTCCATGACCGATCTGGGTCGGATCGTTTTCACCTGTAAAGAATATATTCTCACCGACCTGCTGGGCATTTTCCTGATTCGCGCCAGCTGCAATCCAGAGGAATGTATCTTCGTTCTGCCAAAACACGAAGAGCCGTCACAGTTTTCTCTTCCGGAGACTTACTCCGGTGCGGCGGAACTTGCGGAGAGCGTGCGGAAGGGCAGCGATCACAGCGAAGTCAGCGATATCCGCGCCTATGTACCCGGTGACCGCCCGCGGGATATCCACTGGAAGCTCTCAGCCAGACAACGGGAGCTGATGGTCAAAGAGCGAGTCTCCCTCTCAGGCAGCGAGCATGTACTGCTCCTGGACCTTCCTCCTGAGAAGGAAAAAGTTCAGCAGCTATTGTCGGAAGGCTGCCTTATTGTCACGGAAATGCTTAAAGAACGCTTGACGGTCCGGCTGCTTGTCTGGAATCAGCGTCTATACGCATTTGACAGCTACTCTTGCGGAAGTGAGGAGGAACTGGAGAACGCTTTTTGTGAAATTTTCCGAACCGAACTGTCTGCCCGCAACAGCACCATGCTGCAGAGTTATATGGCGAACTGCTATCCCCAGCTTCGCAGTTACATGTGTCTGACAGTCAAAGACGATACCATACAGATGGAGATATGTACGAATGGCTAAGAGCATATGGAAGAGAAAAAGCCAACAGAATATTGTATTGTCCGAGGGCATTATACTGTCCGAAGATCTGTTCGCCCACAGTGCAGACGAGCCCTACAGTCGATGGGGCAATCTGCTCGTCCGCGCTTTGTTCCTGTTTGCGATCATCACCGGAAGCCTGGGCGGCACACTGTCCGCTTTCCATATATCTTATGCGAAGTGGGCCTTCTTCCTCTCGGCTCTGCTCGCCGCACTCTACTGTGCCACTCTCTATGCATCCGGCTGGTGGGAAAATGTGGGTTATACCCTGATCTTTCTCCTCGTCCTGTACACCGGAATCGGCATGCGCGTCTACATCAGCAGCGGATTCTACGGCCTCCTGAACGATATTTCCTCCTACGCCGCCTCCTTCTTCGGAACCGAGGCGCAGGTCAGCTTTGCGGAACAGGCGGAGAATCACTTCCTGTCCGTCTCCGTAGCCATGTGCTATTTTGCCTTCGTCGGCTGCATTATCCTAAACGGACTGATTTCGCGCAAAGGCAGGTATTATTTTGCCGCCATTCCCTCCGTGCTCTTCCTGTTAGTACCGATCTATCTGGAATATGAGCCTGCCGGCGGCTACGTCGTCCTGTTTGCCGCAGGAATTATCACCGTATACATCTTTAGGCAGAATCGATATCAGTGCCATCGTCTGCACCCGAAGATTCTGCGAAAAGCAGCACAAAAACACATATTTTACGGGAATTTCTCTTCCAAAGCCGCCATGGGCACTCTGCTTGCAGTCGCGCTCCTGTGCAGTATCGTCGTGAGCGTTACCTCCTTTTTATTCCCGCAGAGCGCTTATATGGCCGACAGAAAAACAAGCGCCCTGAAGCTGCAAACCATGGACACGATGGAAAATTTCTATCTCCTCGGTCTCATGGGACTGATCAACTTCTATCCCACAACCGGCGGACTCGTAAACGGACGCCTGGGCGGCGTGAATTCCGTTCGTCTGGACTATGAACCCGATCTGAATCTGGAATTTGTCCCCTATACTTTTGACAGAATCTATCTGAAAACCTTTGTGGGTGCAGAATATATTCCCTATGAAAACCATTGGAACTCGGAAGATAAAACCGCCTATGCAGAAGGCTGGGATCCGGATACGGCGAGACGGCTGAAAGAGGCTTTTGCTTCCGATCAGGACAATTACGCAAAAGGACTCATGAAGATCACGAACGTGGCCGCAATGGTCGGCGTATATCTGCCCTACTATTCCGAAGACATAGGCAAGACGATCATGCCCACCAAGCAACAGGAATATACCTATTATCCGCTTCTGACCGGACTGCCTGTGGGAAACGCCGCACCGCTCTCCAGTGATCTGTGGCTGGATGTTCCGGAAGCGAATCTGCCCGCAATCGCCGATTTCTGCGAAGAAGCCTGTCTGGCCGGTTCTCGGGAAGAGATCATTGCCGGTCTTCGCGATTACTTCCAAGA